>JADIMZ010000055.1 GCA_017694335.1 Candidatus Pullibacteroides excrementavium | reverse complement strand
ATCCTTGATACACAAAAACCTCATCTCCGGCCAAATAGGAACCATTGCCACCAACAAATTCTTCCAATACCTGCAAGAAAAAGAAACTCTTAGCGGAAAAGACATCCTGCTGGACTGGAACAAACACAAAGCGAAAGTCCAGCAACTCGCCCTGCACGAACTCTCCCTCCTGAACGAATCCCTCTTCCGCTTCATGGAAACCTCAAGCGAACTGGAGAACAACAAGGCAAAAGTCGGAAAAGCCTTGGAATCCTACCTGAAACTGCTGCAAGAAAACAACATGAACGAAGCCTATGCCCACTGGATTTCGCTTTACAACAGCGGGAACTACCCCAAAGCCATCCTGTTCATCCTCTCACAGACCCCCAGGCTTTACAAAGACATCATGCGATTCATCAACTCCTTATAGAAATGCCTCCCTGTCAAGAAAGATTCAGGCTCTTGGTCGAACATTGGTTCTTGCGCGAACCCGCCTTCTTCAGCATGTACTGCACACATCAATTGACCAGCAATCCCCGCATGTCCATCCCAATCCGCGTAGGGAAAGGCAGAATCGAATACATGCCAGAAATCATCCAAACCCTGAGTGATGCCGAATTCGAGGAAACCGTCGGCGTCGAGATGCTGCGCCTGTTCCTCAAGCATCCCTACGAACGCAAACCGGCGCATTGCCCCGGCATACGGATGATAGCTGCCAGCGACATGGCATTGTGGTCGGCCTACAAGTTCAGCTACATCCACCTCATTGCTCCCGATACTTGCAACCTCCCGTCCGGAAAGCATTACGAATGGTATCTGGAACACCTGTCCATGAAGACCTCCCCTTTCTCAAAAGAGGAACAAGAAAGCAGACTCGGGCAAAATGCCGAAGAAAGGCCGGAAGACACCGCAGAAGAATGCCGGAAAACTGCCGGGCAAAACGGAGCAAGCGCAGCAAGCCCTCATGCACCGGAACGCATTCCGAAATCCTACCGGAACGCGGACGAACAAACCGCCCTTTGGGAAGAAGACGAGGAAATGCAGGAACGCATCTCGGAAATAATCCAAAGCGTCAAGGATTGGGGCAGCCTGAGCGGAAAAATGGCCGAAACCATCCTTGCCGCCGATCGTGTCCGGATAGACTACCGCCAAATCCTAAACAGCTTCAAAGCATCCATCCTTTCCTCCCGGCGCTGCCTGACCCGCATGAAACCCAGCCGCCGCTACGGTTACCAGCAGATGGGGCAACGACACTCTTTCTCAACCGGCCTGCTAATAGCCATCGACACCAGCGGCTCCATTTCCAGCACGGCCTTATGCAAATTCTACGGCATCGTCAACCACTTCTTCCAATACGGGATAGAACACATGGACGTAATCCAATTCGATGCCGCTGTACAAGGCGAGCCTGTCAGCCTGAGAAAAGCCCGGAAGGAAATCAAGGCCTGCGGCCGTGGCGGGACGAACTTCCAACCGGTCATCGATTTTGCCGCCCAGCGGCAAAACCGGTACGATGGGCTTCTGATACTCACCGACGGCCACGCGCCAATCCCCATCCTACCCCAAGGTTTCCATCTCCGAATTGCCTGGGTTTGCGAAAGCCGGGAAGCCTTCCTGAAACATAAGGGCTGGATGCAGAGCCTCGGAAAAGCCTGCTATATGAATCTTTGAAAACACACAAGATGCTCGATTCCGAACAATTGAAACGAATCCTTCAGGACATTCATCCTCCCACAGCGGACTTCAAGCTTGTCCTGACCCAGCGCAAATACAAATGGCGCTTAGGCACGTACTATCCCGGCAGCCATACCATATATATACATGGCGGCTGGGGCGACGACACCATGATCCTGCATACCGCCCTGCACGAATACGCGCACCATATACACCATACCGAAGGCCGGAGAATGGAATTCCACGAAAAGCCTCACGGTCCGAAGTTCCAGCTCATATTCAAAGCCCTTCTCCTCATAGCCTGCCAAAAAGGCTACTACGGGCAACGCAGCCGCATTTTCGATTCCACCCGAAAAACAATCGACATTCCGCAAACCCACAATAATCCGCAAAACCCACAATAATCAGAACGTATGGAAACCCATATCGACATCCATCAGCTCATCGACGCAAAAAAGCTTGTCCAGCGAGGATACAGCAACGAAGCAATCCAAAACACATTAATGGCTGCCCTTGCCAAACAAGTGAGCGCAATCTGGAATCCTCGCTCACAGAAGCCGGTCAGCGACGAGGACATGGCCGACTTCGAGCAGGGCATCGCCCGACTGACTCCCCGGCTCGCAGAATCAGGGTTCATCATGGAAACAGAAAGACATATCGAGCATAGCCTCTTTTTCAAAGTCAAAAATCTCGGTTTCAGAATCAAAATCGAGCAAGAGACATGGGAAAAAAATTCCGGGACAAGCCGAGAGAACTTCATATACGTCTGCCCCAAATCGGCCTCCCTGCGCATCAAACTGCAAAAACTTCCCTCGCCCGATACTACCCTGCAAGCTCTCCGGAAGATTCCTTACTGGCAAAAAGAACTGAAAGAATCAAACCAAAACGATGACTATATTATGATGAATCTAGGAAGCAGGCTGAAAGCTTTCCTTGACGAACAAACCGACTCTGCCGAACGCATCTCTTGGCAGGCATTCGCTGACACCCTGCGCAATGCAAAAGACACCCCGCACATGACAGAGAGAATGGCATCAAGTAAAAACACGACTTTCTCCCACCCGATTAAGAATATAACCATCTCTTTCGCAGAGAACACCCAAAAATCCTCCGCCAAAACCCTCCAAAGCTTCTACTGCCATATTTCTCGGTTCGGTTTCCTCAAGGTACAGAAAGGCAGGTTACTTGAAGATGTGCTGGAGACCATTGACTTGATAACCAACTGTCAAGCGCAACTCAGGCAATGGGATCTCGACAAGATACGGAAACATATGGAAGTAGGCGAAAAGACCATGGAGGCCATAGCCCGAAACATCCTGGCGCAATGCGCTTTCCCCTACTGCATGCAAAAAAAAGGCAAAGACCTGCATATCTGGCTAAAGCTGCCATACCACCGCTGCATACAACTCAAGCTGCCGCCGCAAATGGATCCGATCCGGTTGAAAGGCATTTTAGAACACATCGCCCAAGTGAACGAAGTCTTCCAAGCCATCGGCTCCGTCAACCTGACTGTCAAGAATTACGGCAACGACATCGTTTGGGAAAATCCTCCCACCACGGAAAGCCCAACCTAAATCAACCCTCAGATTCAACCCGAATTGGTCATGAGACCCGAGGGCTGGCCAAAACACCCGGAAAATATGCGGGATGACAGGATTTGTCGTTCATTTTGTGTACCTTCGCACTCAAAACCAAACTCCTATGCCAGCCCGTTGTCCTAAATGCGGTTCGTTTGTCAAGAAAGATGCCGAATCCTGTCCCCGTTGCGGGGCTGATTTGAGCGCCATTCCCCTTACCGAACCCAAAGAGACGCAAACTTCCGGGCAGGCCGCCACACACTCCAGCCCCAATAAGAAAACCAAACAGGACAAGACGGCCGAACCCACCAAGAAAACCCGCGCAGACAAAACGACCGGGACTTCCGGGAACACCAGAAAAAACAAAACAGTCAAATCCATAAAGAAAACCCGCACGGACAAAACGGCCAAGACATCCAAGAAGGCCGTGCAGAAAGAGTCCGTTGAACAGCCCAGAGAAGAAGCCGACTCCCCGTACCAAGACACAGAAAAATACCCCCGGCTTGTCCAGGAATTCACCGCCTACTACAACAAGTACCAGCAACTGAGGCAAAAAGCCATGCAACAGCCTCAAAAGTTCGATAAACAACTAAAAAGGTACTTGAAGATAAGGCATGCCACCCCGACCCCTCCGGACACGCCTTGGTTGGGCCGGTTCCGCATTTACCGAGACTACCGTTGCGTGTTCCGGGTCTCGTTCAAAAAAGAATGCATCCTCGTAGAGTGGCCATCGCAAAAGAAAAACCTCCCGGACCATTCCGACGAACGGGAACCCGATACCGATGCACAGACATTGCTCCGGCTGCTTTGTTCCGATTTGCACGTGAGCGACTATGAGGAAAGCCAGTTGTCTTACACGTCTGATGCCAGAATAAACGATCTGCTATCCACGGATACCGATTCCGAAATATTCCTTTCCTCCCTCATCCTGTCCATAACCGCCACCGCTATCATAGCTCTTGCCTGGCACCACGGCAAACTCGGCCTCGGGGCAGCCTATTTCCTGAGCCTGGGCTTTTATATCCTATTGCCACCCATAGTACATCTTTTCCAAGCCGATCCGACCCATCCCGACACAACGGGAGGAAATACATAAACCGCCCAAAATGGAACCTTCCAGCATACAAATCAAAATAAAACAACCTTAATACACACCACCATGGACGGAGAAAGATACGCAGCCATAGGATTCGTCTTTTTCATTATTCTCGGCATCGCCTGCATAGGCAAATCCTGTTCCGACAAAAAAGCCGCCGAACGAGCCGAACGAGCCGAAGAACTGAGGCGGCAGAAAGCATACGAAGACTACTGCTATCCACCGAACCTGTACCAAATGACCCCCGAAGAATACAGGGCTTATTACAAAAAAAGACGCAAGGACGTGCAATACCCCGGAATCCGCCAAAGACCGGGAGAAGACCTATGGGATTACGAACGCCGCGCCGAAAGGGAAGTCAACATCCTGTTAGGCCATCCCGAATGGAACGAGCCAGGCTATGTCTCGCCCGCCCTGCAAAAATTAGACCAAATCTGGAACAACGCGCAGCGCACCGAAGACGAGACCGATGCCATGAACCGCCTGAGCGACATCTACGACGGCTACATGGACTACGACGACTACGATGCCAACATGGAATCGACCGGGAATCCGGAAGAAGACGACATCATTTCCTACGAGTCGTTTGTGGAAGGCGATGCCGGGGAATGGGAACGATTGGAGGAAGGGGAATGGGAATAAGCCGGGCAGAGGCGAATGCATCCTCGAAGCAAGCCTATGGATAGAAGGCAAGGAACGCGCCGCGAAAGCGAAAGTTTTCCAGAGAACGCCACTTGACGTATCTTAAAAAGATGTATCTTTGCACTCGTTTTTCCAAAAGAAACCTGAAAGCAAAAACGTTATAATCATGGCAAAAGAAAAGAAATTCATGACTTGTGACGGGAATGAGGCAACCGCTTACGTGGCTTCCATGTTCAGCGAAGTAGCCGCCATCTACCCTATCACGCCGTCTTCGCCTATGGCCGAACACATCGACGAATGGGCTTCGCAAGGCAGGACCAACATGTTTGGTGAAAAAGTCAAAGTGGTTGAAATGCAGTCCGAAGCCGGCGCTTCCGGAGCCGTTCACGGTTCGTTGCAGGCCGGTGCGCTCACCACTACCTACACCGCCTCCCAAGGCTTGCTGCTGATGATCCCCAACATGTACAAGATTGCCGGCGAACTGCTCCCCGGCGTGTTCCACGTATCGGCCCGCGCCTTGGCATCGCACGCCCTGTCCATCTTCGGCGACCACCAGGACATCTACGCTACCCGTCAGACCGGTTTTGCTTTCTTGGCATCCAGCTCCGTGCAGGAATGTATGGACCTGGCCGGTGTGGCCCATCTTTCGGCCATCAAGAGCCGCGTCCCGTTCTGCCACTTCTTCGACGGCTTCCGCACTTCGCACGAAATCCAGAAGATCGAAGCCATCGACATGGAAGACCTCAAGGCTTTGGTAGACATGGATGCCCTGCAAGCCTACCGCAAACGCGCCCTGAACCCTGAACATCCCGTTACCCGAGGCACCGCCCAGAACCCGGATGTCTATTTCCAGGCCCGCGAAGCTTGCAATCCTTATTATGATGCCGTTCCCGATATCGTGAACGACTACATGCAAAAGATTTCGGCTCTGACCGGACGCACCTATAAGCCTTTCACCTACTATGGCGACCCCAATGCCGAATACGTGGTGGTGGCCATGGGTTCGATTACCGAAACCCTGATTGAAACCATCGACTACCTGGCCGCCCAAGGCAAGAAGAACGTAGGTTTGATCACCGTCCACCTGTTCCGTCCTTTCAGCGCCAAATACCTGCTGGACGTGATGCCCAAGACGGCAAAACGCCTCTGCGTACTGGACCGCAGCAAGGAACCCGGCGCTTCCGGAGAAGCCCTCTACCTGGACGTAGTGGAAGTGTTGAGCCACGTAGCCAACCATCCCGAAGTAATCTGCGGCCGCTACGGTCTGTCCTCCAAGGATACCACCCCGGCCCACATGCTGTCCGTGATCGAAAACATGCAGCTTGACAAGCCGATGAACAAATTCACGGTAGGTATCGTGGACGACCTGACCCACCACTCCCTGCCGGTGCTTCCCGAAATCAGCACCAGCCCCGAAGGAACCTATTCCTGCAAATTCTACGGCTTGGGCGCCGATGGTACCGTGGGTGCCAACAAGAACACGATCAAGATTATCGGTGGCACCACCGACAAATACTGCCAGGCTTACTTCTCCTACGACAGCAAGAAATCGGGCGGCTTCACCTGCTCCCACCTGCGTTTCGGCGACAAGAAAATCATGTCCCCGTACCTGGTGACCACGCCCGACTTCGTAGCCTGCCACGTGGCCAACTACATCTTCAAGTACCCGATGCTGAAAGGCTTGAAGAAAGGCGGCAACTTCCTGCTCAACTCCTGGTGGGATGTGGAAGAAACCAAACGCCAGCTGCCCAACGCCATGAAGAAGTACATGGCCGAAAACGACATCAACTTCTATATCATCAACGCCACCAAGATTGCCGAGGAAATCGGTCTGGGCAACCGCACCAACACCATCCTCCAATCGGCCTTCTTCAAGATTTCGGGCGTAATCCCCTACGAAAAGGCGGTGGAAGAGATGAAGAAAGCCATCGTGAAGTCCTACGGCAAGAAAGGCGAAAACATCGTCAACATGAACTTCGCTGCCGTTGACCGCGGTGCCGACTATGTGAAGGTGGAAATACCCGCCGACTGGAAGAACCTGGAAGACGACGGCAAGATCGGCAAGCGCGAAGGCGAACGTCCCGACTTCATCAAGAACATCGTGGACGTGGTTAACGACCAGAAAGGCGACGACCTCCCGGTAAGCGCCTTCAAGGATATGGCCGACGGCACTTTCCCGGCCGGCACTTCCCGCTACGAAAAGCGCGGCATTGCCAGCCACGTTCCCGCTTGGGATTCCACCAAGTGCATCCAATGCAACCAATGTTCCTATGTATGTCCTCACGCTGCCATCCGTCCGTTCGTGATGACCGAAGCCGAAGTGGCCGGCCTGCCCGCAGGAACCGCCACCATCAAGGCTATCGGCAAGGAATTCGAAGGCATGCAGTTCCGTATGCAGGTGAGCGTTCTGGACTGCACCGGCTGCGGCAACTGCGTGGATGTATGCCCGGCCAAGGAAAAAGCCCTGAGCATGCGCCCGCTGCTCGAACAGGAAGACCAGGCCAAGGTTTGGGACTACATGGTTGACCACGTAAGCAACAAGGCCGAACGTGTGGACGTAGCCAAGACCGTGAAGAACAGCCAGTTCGCACAGCCTCTGTTTGAATTCTCCGGTGCTTGCGCCGGTTGCGGCGAAACCCCGTACATCAAGCTGATCACCCAGCTCTTCGGAGACCGCATGATGGTGGCCAATGCTACCGGATGCTCCTCCATCTACGGCGGTTCCTTCCCCTCCTCGCCTTACTGCACCAACTCCTGCGGCTGCGGTCCGGCTTGGGCCAACTCCCTGTTTGAAGACAACGCCGAATACGGCTTGGGTATGGCCACGGCGGTTCGCCAGATGCGCGACCGTCTGCAGATGCTGATGAAGCAGGCCATGGAAGATCCCAAATGCCCGGATTCGACCAAGGAACTCTTCAATACCTGGATCGAAAACCGCGAAGATGCCGAAAAGACCAAGGAAGTAACGCCCAAGATCCGCGAAGCGCTCAAGGGTGTCGATTGCCCGGTTTGCAAGCAGATTCTGGAACTGAGCCAGTACCTGATCAAGAAGTCGCAATGGATCTTCGGTGGTGACGGCTGGGCTTACGATATCGGATACGGCGGATTGGATCACGTCCTGGCTTCGGGCGAAAACGTGAACGTACTGGTACTGGATACCGAAGTTTACTCCAACACCGGCGGACAGGCTTCCAAGTCCACGCCTATGGGTGCCATCGCCCAGTTCGCGGCCAGCGGCAAGCGCGTCCGCAAAAAGGACCTCGGCGCCATTGCCATGACCTACGGCTATGTTTACGTGGCCCAGGTAGCCATGGGTGCCAACCAAGCCCAATACCTGAAAGTGTTGCGCGAAGCCGAAGCCTACCAAGGACCTTCGTTGATTATCGCCTACGCTCCGTGTATCAACCACGGCGTGAAAGCCGGCATGGGTCACAGCCAGCTGGAAGAAAAGAAAGCGGTGGAATGCGGATACTGGCATCTGTGGCACTACAATCCGGAACTGGCCAAGGCGGGCCAGAACCCCTTCACGCTCGACAGCAAGGAACCGGATTGGAGCAAGTTCAACGACTTCATCAACGGCGAAGTCCGCTTCAACTCGCTCAAGAAGCTCTTCCCGGCCGAAGCCGACGAACTCTTCAAGGCTTGCCAGGACAACGCTCAGTGGCGCTACAACCAATACAAGCGTTTTGCAGCTGAAGACTGGAGCAACAATGTAGGCAAGTAACCTTGCCCTGCAATAAGATTCCAAAAGGAAATCACGTCCCCCTGTCGTTGACTTTTGAACGGCAGGGGGATTTTTTTCACCTGATTTTACCGGAAAATCCTGAAAATGCCACTTGGGACGAAAAGCTCGAACGCAGAAAAACACCTTGTATTACAACAGGAGAAACGATAAATGTCCCTTAGCAAGAAACCTTTATCCGCCTCCAGTTCTTACTCGTTTTAGTTCGTACCAAATAAAATACTGACAACAAGTATATTACATAAAAAGATCTTTCCTTAGGGCATGTCTGGTGAAAAAAATACCGGAAAAAATATGGCTGGAGGTTGATAAAAAAAGCCTTTTTCTATGCTTTCGAGCATGGACCGATGCTTGCAGGGGAAAAAAATAAAAAAGTGAAAAAATATTCCTTCTTGTTGATAGTAAGGAATATAGTTTTTCCGGGACGTTTTTTTTCACAATTTTTCATAAAAGGTTTCTTGCTAAGAGACCCGCGAATTAATTTTTTTTATAATTTTGCAGTCGGTTTCTTGCTAAGAGACCATACCCGTAGGGTTCACTTACTTATAGAGAGCGTTCCATGCCCCCTTTATCCCCCCCTAAACTCTTCTATAAATAAAACGGGCGAAATAGAAGGTCCCTCCCGGCAAAAACAGACAATGTTTGAGTTTGGCGGAAGCGGTGCTTTTATTAAGTTGTTTTTTATTAAAGGAGATAAATAAAATCTGATTCCGGTTCTGCGGTTGCCGTACCATGCGAGAAGCAGGCATAACACAGGACCCAATGGCAAGTTGATATGAAAAGAATCGCATTGACCATACTTCTCATATTCGCCGCTTGGAACGTTCCAAAAGCCCAAGTCGCCGCCATTAAGACAAATCTGCTGTATGACGCTACAGCCTCTGTCAACCTTGGCGTGGAATTCGGCCTAGCGAAACATTGGAGTTTAGACATCAACGGGAACATCAATTTCTGGGACATGTCGCATCTGCGGAAATGGAGGCATTGGTTTGCCCAACCGGAAGCCCGCTATTGGTTCTGCGACAAATTCAACGGACATTTCTTAGGCCTTCATGCCATAGGAGGGCAATACAACATCGGAGGGACCAAGCTTCTGTTCAATGCTTTCCCCGAGACAAAGACCCGCCGCTTCGAAGGCTGGGGCGTGGGAGTCGGCATCGCCTATGGCTATCAATGGATTTTAAGCAAGCACTGGAGCATCGAAGCCTCGGTAGGCGTGGGCTACATCTATTCGGAATACCGGAAATACCCCTGCGCCAACTGCGGCACGCAGATTGGAGAAGGGAAGAAACACTATTTCGGCCCCACCAAAGCAGCCATCAGCCTGATTTACGTATTCAATAAGTAAAGACGCCATGAAAAAGATGAATAAATACCTATTCGCATCGGTCCTCCTGGCGTTTGCCGGAGCCTGCTCCTACGCCCAGACGGCCGCAACCCCGTCACAGGACACCCTCCTGGTACAAGACACGGTTGCCGTGGCTAAAGTCGACACCGTGCTCGCCGAAACAGGGACGCAAGCCACCCCCGAAGACAGCCCGAAGGCCCGGCGGGAGCAACGCAAAAAAGAAAAATCCCGCTACGGGTATGCCATCCGCCATATCAGCGACACGGTACTGATCAGCACGCTCCAAACCGATACCCTGACCCATACCGACACCCTGGTTGCCGAACAGCGTATATTCTCCGACAGCCTCTTCCGGATAGAGGACGGCCAAGTGAAGGTCGAGTTCTACCTCTACACCGGAGACAAGAAAATGCGCCCGCAACACAAGCGCTCCATGGTGCCTGTCATCGTATCCGGAGACACGCTCCACCGTAAAGAGCTTGCCCCCGTCTATACCTATGGACGGACCCGGAACCTGAAAGACCTGCGGGAGAATAACCTCCCTGCCGATGCCGACACGGTTCTGGTAGGAAAAAAGACCAAGGAGGCGGAAATTTTCTTCAGCGCCAGCGTGCCTTTCGAGCCATGGATGGATTCCGCCAGCCTGCAAATACGCCAAAAAGTGAAAGGCTGCGCCGACTGCGAGCTGGCCCAAACCGATTCCACCCAGATGCCGCAAATCCTCTACCAGCCGGACATCCTGCTGCCCGAAGAGATAGAATGCCCCAAAATATTCAGTCCGCGCTACGGATCGGTGGATGCCTATCTCAGCTTCGAAGTGAACAAATCCGCCCTCAAGCTCTCGTTAGGGTCCAACCGGAGCGAGTTGCGGAAAATCGACAGCATCCTGCTCCAGGTGAAAGGCAATCCCGACTATAAAATCCTGAATATGGAAATCAAAGGATTCGCTTCCCCCGAAGCCCGCTACACCTACAACGTGCAGTTGGCTGAAAAAAGAGCGAACTCCTTGAAGGATTACATCATACGAAACCATCAGGTTCCCGATTCGATGCTGCTCGTATATCCGGGAGAGGAAAACTGGGACGACCTGATCCAGCTCATCCGCAACAGCGGTCTCCCGCATAAAGAGGAGATTCTCCGCATCATCGACGAGGAGCCGGATTACGACCGGAGGGAGCAGCTCATCAAACAGGTAGACAACGGCCATCCGTACCGCCTGATGTTCGAGCAATTCTACCCCCAATTGCGTAAAAACACGTTCTCCATATCCTACGTAAGCCTGGAAAGGGAAATACACGAAGCCAAGGAACTGGTATTCTCCAATCCCAAGGAGTTGAACGCTTACGAATTCTACAACGTGGCGCAGACCTTCTATAAGGATGACACGGCCACTTACCACCAGATTATCATGCTGGCGGCCGACACCTACCCCACCCACGCCATTGCCAACGCCAACGCGGCCAGGGTTGCCTTGCTGGAAGGAGACATCCTGAAAGCGCGGACATACCTGCTCAATACCAACTACGAAGACTTCACCCTTCCCTTGCGGGCCTATATCGCCTGGAAAGAAGGCCATGCGAAAGACGCTCTCCTGCTTTGGCAACAAGCCTCTGGAAACGGGGATGAAATCTCAGCGCACAATGTTGCCGAAATAGAAAGACGAGGCTACTGATTACAAAGCATTTAAACAAAACACAAACGAGAATATTAACACAAAAATTAAAAAAAATGAGAATCCACAAGATTTTAGCAGGTTCTCTGCTGCTCGTAGGGCTGGCAGCCTGCAACAACGAAAACAAGGGCAATGATGATGGCAAGAAAGGGATAGAAAATCCTGCCTATGCCCAATTCGCCTTGACGCTGAGCAACGGTAGCACAGGGGGCAATATGGCGAAAGCCGACCCGACAAGAGACTCCATTGATCATGCGGGTACCACTGAAGAACAAACGATTGTCGACATCACGTTCGCTTTCGTAAATGAAAAGAGCAACCAAATAGCCGCTTCCGCAACCATCGGAAGGAACGATTTGACCCCAGGCGCTTCTGGCTCAAACGGTGAACTGACTTATCTTACCGAACCCATCGAAGTGCCGAGAGGAACTTACACCATTTATGCTTGCATAAACGCGCCCGCATCCGTAAAAGCGGAACTTGCACAAGGGAAGACAGGCTGCATGGACATAGTGTTCCAAAATGCTGATGGCAATATCGATAACAAAGAGATTGCAGCCGGCGGAAATTTCATGATGTCCAACTACAGGACCGATACATTGAAAAAAACGCTGACAGAAGAAAACACAATAAATAATCCGCTCAAGGCTCAAATCAGTGTAGAACGTACCGCCGCCAAAGTGCAATACAACACCGTCCGCGCAAAACGTAGCGGCTATGACTTCCCTGTCTACAATAATGCAGGCACGGAAATAGGAGACGTTCCCACTGCCTTGTCGGCCATGAAAC
>JADIMZ010000054.1 GCA_017694335.1 Candidatus Pullibacteroides excrementavium | reverse complement strand
ACAGTATGTATGTATGTATGTATGTATGTATGCCATGCATTTTATCTTATCTTCGATTCCATTCAAAATTGGATACAAAGATACAAGGTTTTTGCTTCATCCTACGTGTTTTAGGTTTATTTTCCGCTGAGGGGACGGGTTATCGGAGGGTGTTTATGGATAAAAGCGGAAACAGATAATTTGAGGGAGCAGATTCGAGGCATGCGACGAAGGCGGCACCGGAGCGTACTTTGGTACGTGAGGATGCCGCCGAGGAGCATAACGAAGTAGATGTCCCTACAAATTATCTTTTATAACAAGCATGAAGACAGGATAATGGTCACTATATCCATTTAAGTACACCCCCCCCGCATGCGTGCGGAGCGGATAGCCGATGTATCGGCCGCTCTTCTGGTTCAAGGATTCGTCGTTGTAGATGCGGTAGCCGTAGAACTTGAGCGTGGAACGGTCTTTGCCCACCAAGCCTTGGGTGATTAGAATCTGGTCGAAGAGGTTCCATTGTCCCCGGTAGCAGAGGGTGCCGACCCCGCGGCGGTAAAGCCCGTAAGAGGTGTTGAACATCTGGCCGGGCTGCAGCTTGGTGTAGTCGTCGGTCATCGGAGCGTTCATCACTTCCACCACGCTTTTGTTCTTGGGGTCGTCGTTCAAGTCCCCCATCACAATGACCTTGGCCTCCGGATTGATGGCCAGCAGGCTGTCCACCATCGAGCGGGTCAGGCGAGCGGCCATCTCCCGCTTCGGGGAACTCCGCTTTTCCCCGCCCAGGCGGGAAGGCCAGTGGTTGACAATGATATGGATCGTGTCGCCCATGTAGAGACCCGATACCAGAAGCTGGTCACGGGTCTTGAAGCCGGGATCCGAAGGGTCGTGCAGGCGGGCTGAACGGCTTCCCAATACAGTGAATTTGCCTTTCTTGTAGATAAGCCCCACATCCACGCCACGGGCATCCGGCCCGTCGTAATGGACAATGCCGAAGTTGTAGGGCGCTAATTCCGGCTGGGATACCAAGTCCTCCAGTACCAAGCGGTTCTCTATTTCGCTGACCCCGAGGATGTCCGGGCAATGGAAGTAATGGCCGGAGATTTCCGTTCCCATCGTGGAAATCACATGCGCCAAGTTGTGCAGCTTGCTGTGGTATTTGGTTCCGTTCCAGCCATAGCTTCCCTTGGGCAGGAATTCCTGGTCGTTGGTGTTGGGGTCGTCGATGGTGTCGAAAAGGTTTTCAAGGTTATAGAACCCGATCATGCCCATCTGGTACTGCTTCTTCTCTTGGCCGGTCAGGCACAAGGGCAGGAAAAGCAGGACGGCAAGGACAACGAGAATGTGCTTTTTCATTGGTTTGCTATTAGTTAGTTTGGAAGCACCCCATGGCAAGGGGCTTGCAGAGTGCCAAAAGTACAGACTTTGCGCCATAAACGGAAATGTGGGTTTATGAATATTTTGTTGCAGGGGATGCCGGTTTTCGATGCCGCCCGGCCATGAGGCAGGCTTGAAAGCCATTATCCTGGGGAAAACGGCTTCCGTGTCCTAATTTATTTGTACTTTCGTGCCGTTTTTCGCCAAGGCGCGAACATTTTTCGCGAAGAAAAAAAACACCGAAATATGAAGGATTTGAAAATCGTTTCCGCCGAAGAAGCGGTACAGGTCATCAAGACCAACGACCGGGTGCATATCCACGCCATCGGATGCGCTCCCCAGAAACTGATTCAGGCAATGTGCGAACGCGGACGCCGCCACGAGTTCAAGAACGTGCGGATCCAGCACCTGCATACCGAAGGCCCGGCTCCTTACACCGCGCCGGAATTCGAAGGCATCTTCTTGTTGGAATCCTTCTTTGCCGGGGCGAATGTCCGCAAGGACACCCAAGCGGGTTATGCCGACTATATTCCTGTGTTCTTGCAGGATACCCAGCGTCTGATTCGCGAAGGCTATTGCCGTCCCAATGTGGCCTTGATCCAGGTTACGCCTCCCGACAAGCACGGTTATGTGTCCTTGGGCTGCTCGGTGGATGCCACCTTGGCCGCGATTGAAACGGCCGACACGGTGATTGCCACCATCAATCCCCAGATGCCGAGGGTGTTCGGGGACGCGATGATTCCGATGGACATGATCGATATCTTTACCGAAGACGATACCCCGCTGATTACCGCCCATTTCGCCCAGCCTTCGCCGGTGGAAGAGGAAATCGGCAAGAACGTGGCTGCCTTGATTGAGGACGGGGCTACCTTGCAGATGGGTATCGGTTCGATTCCCAATGCGGTGCTTTCGCAATTGGGCAACCATAAGAACCTGGGTATCCATACCGAGATGTTCGCCGACGGCGTGCTTCAATTGGTTCGCAAAGGGGTTATCAACGGCAAGAACAAGGCGATAGACCGGGGCAAGATTGTCTCCACCTTTGTGATGGGAAGCCAGGAGGTATATGATTTCCTGGATGATAACCCGGGCGTGCTGATGATGGATGTGGGTTATACCAACAACGAGTTCATTATTGCCAAGAACCCCAAGGTGACAGCGATCAACTCGGCTTTGCAGATCGACCTTACTGGCCAGGTTTGCGCCGACTCTCTGGGTACCAAGTTCTATTCCGGAGTGGGCGGTCAGGTGGATTTCATCCGCGGGGCTTCGTTGAGCGAGGGTGGCAAGCCTATCATCGCGATGCCGTCGGTGACCAACAAGGGCATCAGCAAGATTGCGCCGGTACTGGCTCCCGGTGCGGGCGTGGTGACTTCCCGCGCCCATGTGCAATGGGTCGTGACCGAATACGGGGCGGTGAACCTCTATGGCAAGACTATGCAGGAACGTGCCAAGCTGTTGATTTCGATTGCCCATCCGGATCATCGGGAAGAACTCGACCGGGCGGCTTTCGAACGCTTCGGCCCGCACTTCCACTATGTGGGCTAGAATCGCTTTGCCGGGAAGCGGGGTCTCTTGGAGGGGCTTGTTTCCCGGAATCGCGTTCCTCTTGATACGAAAAACGGCCTGTGGTGCAATACCGCAGGCCGTTTTTCGTAAGTGGCTGGACACTTTATTTCACATAATGAACGTAGTTGGCTTTGCGGGCCTTGGGTGCGGGATTGGCTTGTGCCGGATAGCCGAGGATGCAGTTCCCGATTCCTTCGTAATCGCCTTCGATGCCCCATTCCTTCAGCAGGGCTTTGCCTTCTTCGCTATCGAACACTTCCTTGGCACGGTGGATCCAGCAAGAGCCGAGACCCACGGCGTGGGCGGCGTTCATCAGGTTGCCCATCACCAGCGAGCCGTCATAGATATAGGTGGGATACTGACGGTCGGCCAGTACTACCAGGACAACGGGCGCACCGTAGAACGGGTCGTTGGTGCCGCCCAAGACAGCGGCATTGAGCTGGGAAAGCTTGTCGCGGGTGGCTTTGTCGGTCACAGCCACGATGATAGGCGACTGGTTGCCTTTTCCGGTCGGGGCGTATGTCCCGGCTTCCAATACTTTTTCAATCAGTTCCATCGGAGGAACGGAGTCCTGGTAGGCGCGGATGGAACGGCGGGTCTTGAGGACCTCCAAAGTTTCATTCTGGTTCATGTCGTTGTTTTCTTTAGGCGTGTTGCAGCAGGAACTCAGCATGAAGAGCGAGAACACTGCCGATAAGATGATGTACTTCATAATATTTTATTGTTTTTGGTTTTGTGTCGCGTTTTGCAGAAGTTTTGCGCGGAGAGGAATCTTTTGCAAAAATCTGTTGCAGGAAGAGCAATCGCGTTGCCGCTAAAAGACAAATCTACGGAAAATTTTGAAACTATCGGTATTCCCGGCCGGAGAGCGAACGCCAAAGGGCGTAGTACTTGAGCGTGGAGACCGGTTTGTGCGCGATGAGCTGGTAGCGGATTTCCGGCCCGCAGTTGAAGTACATGGAACGGGAAAGGAAAGTGCCGTAGCCGGTGATTTCATCTATCCGGTAGGTGATGCATTGGTCTTCATGGTTGATTTCCACGCGGTCGCCGAAGAGGGCTATCGAGGCGTGTTCGGAAAGGCGGTGTATCTTCCCATGTTCGATCCGGCTCAGTTCAAAGTCGGAATCCGAAGCCAAAGGTTTTCCGGTCGATAGCCGGAGTTCCGCGGAATGTTCGTTCATCCATTGTTTTTGGAAGCGGTTCCATTGGGCGAAGTTGTCGAAGGGCATCAGAGACCCTTTTTCGAACCATCCGGTATCCAGATAGCGTGCCGAAAGCCCGCAATCGCAATGAATTTCGTTGCCGGAAGTCCGTATTGTGCCGAAGCGGAGGCAGTGCGGGCAAAGATAGGCTGCGTATTGCAGGCCTTCGGCCAAGGCTTTGCCCTTGTAGAGGTCGCCATGCGCCGCTTGGACTTCGTAGGCGTTGACATGGAGGTCGCGGCAGATGGCTTGGTAGATTTCTTCCTCGCTCATGGAGGCCAGTTCCTGGGGCGTGTATTCATGCATTAATTCGCCCCGCATCGGCCCCCGGCGCTTGTGTTCGGCCCATCGGGGACGCAGCAGGTAACCGCCGGTAATCCGGTAAGTGACCAAGGCGGCGCCGGATTCCTTGGCCATGTGGGCGGTGCGGGGCGAGATGAACTCGGTTTCCCCGTCCCAGCTCCGGTTTCCTTCCGGGAACATGCCCACCGAAACCCCGGCCCGGAGATTGGCTTCGATGGCGGCAATCGCGGCATCGCCCTTGGCACCTTTCTCCCGAGGTATGATGCCGAAGAAAGGATTCAGGAAAAAACCGGCCAGGCCTTTGGTCAGCGAGGCGTTGGCCACGAAGCGCATGTGCCGGCGCGTGCCAATCACCAAGAAGGCCGGATCGAGGTTCTGGGTATGGTTGCCCAAGGCTAAGAAGGTCTTGCTCTGAATCTTGCAGGGTTTGTACCGGATATGGAACAGGATATTGACCACCGGCCCGATGAAGGTACGGCAAAAGGCGTAGACCCCGCGCTGGAAGCCCACGCCTTTTGTGATTTGATCATATTCCGCGTTTTGTCGAGTTTTTTTGGCTTGCATGGGGGAATTGGGCTTGAATGAGGAGTTTAATGCATATTACGAACAAGGTGTATCGGCGCGGAGTTCAATTTATCTTGAAAAAGGCTTTTGTTATGACACTGTCATAGTCGGCAGGTCAGATTACTCGTTATCACCTGCCGACTGTTCGGATTCTTCTTGCTCCAAGACCCGATACGCCACCTTCCCCACCAAGGTCTTGGGCAGCTCCGAACGGAACTCGATATCGTAAGGCATCGCGTACTTGGCAACGAACTTGCGGCAGTAGGCCAGAAGTTCCTCCTTGACGGCATCCGAAGGTTCGATGCCCGGACGGAGCATGACGAAAGCCTTCACTTTGTGCATCTTGTAGGGGTCTGGGACACCGATGATGCAACTCATCTGCACCTTTTCGTGGGCATCGAGGATGTTTTCAATCTGCGCCGGATAGACATTGTAGCCGGAAGTGACAATCATGCGTTTGATACGGCCTTTGAAATAGATGAAGCCTTGCTCGTCCATGATGCCGAGGTCGCCGGTGTAGAGCCAGGTCATGCCGTCGGCGTGCTTGCGCAAGGTCTTGGCGGTCTCTTCCGGCTTGTTGTAGTAGCCCGACATCACCGTAGGGCCAGCCAGCACGATTTCGCCTTCCTCGCCGTAGGGGAGTTCTTCGTCCGTGCCGGGCTTGACAATCTTGTAATATGTGTCCGGGAACGGGATGCCGATGCTGCCTTCCTTCTGCAATTGAACCGGCGTGAGGCAGGAGGCCGTCACGCATTCGGTGGTGCCGTAGCCTTCGCGCACCTTGATGGTGGCCTTGTGGTCGGCCAAGAACTTGTCCAATTTCTTCTTGAGCTCGATGGAAAGGGAATCCCCGCCGGAGAACACCCCTTTGAGGTGGGAGAAGTCGGCATGGCCCAAATTCGGCAGCCGCAGCATGGCTTCGTAAAGGGTCGGCACTCCGGCGATGAAGTTGCATTTGTTGCGGCTGATCAGTTTGGAATAGCTTTTGGGCGTGAATCTCGGTACTAAGACGCAGCGTCCGCCTTTGGCCAGCATGGTATGGATGCAGACTCCTAAGCCGAAGCCGTGGAAGACGGGCATCGCGGCCAGCATCCGGTCTCCGGGCCTGAACATGGGATTGGAGGCGATGACCTGCTCGGCCAAGGCGTTGAAGTTGCGGTTAGTCAGCACGATGCCTTTGGTGGTGCCGGTGGTGCCTCCCGAGTAGAGGATTACCGCCGGGTCGTTGTCGTCCCTTTCCACCTTGTAGTTATAGAAGCAGCATTTGGATAGTTTCATGAAGTCCTTCCAGCGGATGACCGGGGCATCGTCGGGTATCTTGGCGATTTTGTAGCCTTCGGTAATCATGTACCCGGCGCGGATGGGCTTGGACAGCTCGTCCTTGATACGGGCCAGGATCACGTTGACAATCCCGGTGTTCTTGCGGATGGCTTCAATCTTGCCGTAGAACTGATCCAAGGTGATGACGGTGATGCTGTTGGATTCGTTGAGGTAGAACTCGATTTCCTTTTCGCTCGACAGGGGATGGACCATGCTGGCGATGCCGCCGATGAGGTTGACCGCATAGAAAACATAGATGGCTTGCGGGCAGTTGGGCATCGCAATCGTCACGCAATCCCCTTTGCGGATGCCTATCGTCTTGAGCGCCTTGGCGCACTGCTCGATGTTCCGGACCATCTTGGCGTAGGTGGTGGACTTGCCCATGAAGTCGAAGGCGATGTATTTGGGGTATCGGCTGGCGATGCTGGCTACCATGTCGAACATGGAGCCTTTGAAGTATTCCAAATGGACGGGTACGCCTTCGGTATAGGGATACCAAGGTGTCTTGACGGTATTTTCGCTCATGACAGAAACAATTTGCCTGCGAAGGTACGAAAAACAATCGGCTTTGTCGGATTTCTTTTCCGCCGGATTTCCCAAATGCCCTGGAAGGTAACAGGACGATGGCTTTCATGGAATCCCTGCGGCAGGAAGGATTCCTTGATGCGGAATACCGTCCGCGTTACGGTTTCAGGCATCCGACAGGCACGACCAATACCCCGTCCTTGCGCGTGTAGGCGAACTGTCCGACAGCGGTAAGGACCATAAGGAACGAGGGGCTTTTCATTTTGTCGGTGTCAATCCGGGCAGCCAAAGCCTTTAGTGTAGCAGCACCCTCTTCTATGCCCGTGCTGCCTCCCAGTTTCACTTCTATCAGCCCATAGCGTCCGCCACGCAGATGCATTACCGCGTCGCACTCCAGACCGCTTTTATCTCGGTAGTGGTACATGTTTCCGGAGAGGGCGTCGGCATAGCAGCGCAAGTCGCGCACGGCCATCGTCTCGAAGATCAGCCCCATGGTGTTCAAGTCATCAAGCAAGTCGTCGGGTCCCATCTCCAATGCCGCCACGGCTATCGACGGATCGACGAAATAACGAGTGTCGCTGCTACGGATGGCCGTTTTCGAGCGCAGGTTTGGATTCCACGCCATGGCGTCTTCCACCACGAATATCTTTTTCAACGCCACGAGATAATCCGCGATTGTATTTTCCGACAGTCGTTCCACCTCGTTTGTCGAAATGTCCCGGGCAATAGTGGCAAGCGATGCCTGCGAACCCTGATGACGGGCATAGGAGCGCATAAGACGCTTCACGCGTTCAGGGTTCTTCAAGACTCCGTCTACTTTCGATATGTCCGTATGCGTTACGGCCTGATAGTATTCCGTTGCCACCAGCTGCGCCGCTGCCGCAGACTTTTTCCGGAGAGAACCGGGCCAGCCGCCGCGACACATCATAAAGGCAATGTCCCCCAGTTCATGGTTCGGGGCTTTCACGGCAAAATCCGTATTCCCGCTAAACAGTTCTGTAAGACTGACCGTACCCTCGGACTCTCCGGACTCGAACAGGCTCATCGGGCGCATCTTCAACCACGAGAACCGTCCCGTTCCGGTATGGTGGATCTCTTCGAGTTTCTCTTTGCTCGGAGCCGCCGACCCTGTCAGGATAAACTGCCCCTCCTTGCCCCTGTGGTCAACTTCAAAGCGGACGGCATCCCACAGTTTCGGGGCTTCTTGCCATTCGTCGATAAGCATGGGGGCCTCTCCTGAAAGCAATACCCTCGGATGCAGGTCTATCATCTCCATATTTTGACGGAACGTGTCCGTGTCCGCCAGGTAAAGCACGCTTTTTGCCGCCTGTTCCGCCGTTGTGGTCTTGCCGCACCATTTGGCCCCTTCGATAAGCACCGCACCCATGGCATCCAGTTTCTCCGCGAGCAATTTGTCGGCTATTCTCACCCTGTAAATCTTATTATCCATCGCTCTGATTTATCACGTCAATAATCATCTGCAAAGATAATTACAAATTGCTTATACCCAGATGTTTTTGTTGATTGCTTTGCCATTTGGCGTTGTTTTGGTTGGGCGTTTGGCATTTTATTGCTTGGTTATTTGGCATTAAAACAGTGAGCCTATTTCCCTGTTTTTATGTATTCGATGGCGCGTTCCAGCTGGGAATCGATGCCTTGGTCGAAGCTGGCTGCATCGTAGGGGAATTCTATGGTCGGGGGAATGCCGACACCCTCGTAGATATTGCCCTCGATGTCTTTGAGCATGGTCATGGTCGTGTAGGCTTCAATCACATTGTTCCTGAAGTAACCATCGTAATAGAGAGGGAAAGCTTCGT
>JADIMZ010000005.1 GCA_017694335.1 Candidatus Pullibacteroides excrementavium | reverse complement strand
GTCTTGAATCTTCTGCGATTGGTCGCCGAAGTCCTCCAAGAGGTTCAGGGTAGGGAATTGGTAGTCGGAAAGTTCCAAGCGGGGATCAAAGGGTGTGTCGATGCCGAAGTGGTCCGGCCGAGGCGTCGCCGAGCCTGTAGCGGCCGCTTGTTCCTGATTGGCCCGGAGGTCGATGACTTCCAGTTCGGCTTCTTCGGATTCCGTGTCTTCTTCTTTGCCTGCCGGGTCGGCTTCAGGTTGTGCGGACAAGCTCAATGCCACGCTGGCAGAGCGGGTTTCCTCCTTGTCTGTCACCGGGCTTTGTTGATGGCTGGCTGTCGGAATGCTGTCATCTTCTTCCTCGTCTTCGTTTTCCAGGGTGTAAACGATGCGTCCCGGATCCGCAGGGGCTTGTGCCGGCATTTCTTCGGCTTTGCGAATATGCAATTCGAATTCAGGTTCTTGCGTTTGATTGTGGATCGATTCGGCCGGGTCTGCCGGGCGCGATGCCGGGGATGTCCTGAACCCGTCCTGGCGGAGCCGGGTGCTGAGGGTCATGCTATCCAAGTCGTCATCCTCTCCTTGGAATGCATGGTTTTCTTGCAGGTCGTTTGCTTGGGGACGGCGGTAGGACGAAGCTGTTTGCTGTCCATAAGCGGGTGATGCCGATAGGGAGGGGACGCTTGCAGGGCGGGGTCTCTTCCTTTTGTTTATCTGGATTTTGAGCATGTTGTAACTGGCAATCAAGTAGCAGGCTAACAGGAATGCCAATAAAAGAACGAGCCCTACTTTCCCGATGAGCCCTTGCAGGTAGCGGCTGGCGTACATCCCGGCGCTACCCCCGAAGATGTAATTGCTCCCCCCGTTGAAGATGCTTCCCAGAAAAATGGATATCCAAAGGAGTCCGAACAGCATTTGCAGGATGGTGCGTCGCCAATGGATTTGGCGGATACCGAGGATATGGATGCCGGCCAGGAAAAGGGCTATGGGCAGGAAGAAAGAGGCTAAGCCGAAACCCTGGTTCACCAAGGCATATGAAATATAGGCACCCAGCCGTCCTCCGAAGTTACGGACCTGCCAGCCGTTGTCGGACCAGATGCTGCCTTTTTGCATCTGCTGTACCACGTCATAGTCCATCCACCAGTAGAAGAAGTGGGAAAGCATGGCCAGGAAGAGAAGGATGCTGACCGTAAGACATAAGAAGCCTGTGATTCGTTTTGCTTTCTGGGCGGGCAGTCCGGCGATAAGGCTGGCGATTTTCTGGCTCAGGCTCGGCTTTTCCGGATGATTACTGTCTTTTTCCGTTTCTGTTTCTGCCTGCGGCGCAGCCTGAGGTTCGCTTTCGGGAACGGCATCCTCTTGAACCAGTGCGGCAGGCGGTTCGGGTTGCGGTGCAGGGATTCTTCTTCTATTTTTTGTCATCGTTTTTTGTCTATGAGCGTGCGGTGGCCGCAAATATAACGAAAGCTGAGCGTCAAGCCAAGGTGTCGGAAGGAGGATTCAATCCCGTTCCGTAGCTTGCGATGGATTTATACGAAAAAAGCCCCAGAAACATCTGAGGCTTTTCTTGCGCTCCCTCTAGGACTTGAACCTAGGACCCTCTGATTAACAGTCAGATGCTCTAACCGGCTGAGCTAAGGAAGCTTGTTTCTCACTGGGGTCATCCCCGCGATTGAGGCTGCAAATGTACAGCCTTTTTTGATATCTGCAAACTTTTCGGGAAGTTTTTTTGGCTAAAAATTTTTCATCGTTCAGAATGAGCTATTTGCATGGGGCTTGTATGGCTTCCGATTCTTGTGTCAAGATGCACGGACTCCATTATTATTGTATTACGATGGCTTTGATGACTTCCCCGTGGAGCTTTTCGTTGATAGCCTGGCGTAACATTTCCTTTCGGTAGGACAGTTCTTGCCGGGCGGCCGCGCTGTCAAGCCGGGCAAAGAGGACGCTATCATGGACAAAAAGCGAGACAAGGTGGTCCGCCGTCTTGGCATCGAGCAAGGATTTGAAAACTTCTTTGGCGTGTTCTTCGGCCAAATGGGAGTCCCAGCCGTAGGTACCGGATATTTTCCGGAGTATGTCGTGCAGGCCGGGAACTTGTAAACGGTCTTTCTTGGGTGTATCCATTTTTATTCGATTTGTTCCGGCATCGCTTCCCGGATAAAGAATATTCTATGTTCCACGGGTTTATGGGCAAAAAGCTCCTGAACCCGCGTGTGATGGGTGTCGCTCAGGAAGACTTGGCCGAAATTGTCCTGGCCTACCAAATCCATCAGCCGGCCCACCCTTTCCTTGTCCAATTTGTCGAAGATGTCGTCTAGGAGCAGGATAGGGAACTCGGAACGGATGTCCGAGATATATTGCATCTGGGCCAAGCGCAACGCCAATAAGTAGGATTTCTGCTGGCCTTGGGAACCGCAGCGGCGCACCGGGTAGGCATCGAGCAAAAGGTCCAAATCGTCCTTGTGCGGCCCGGAAGAGGTGTATTGCAGGATCCGGTCTCTCTGGGCCGACTCCCGGAGGCAGTCTTCCATGCTTTTCTCGCTTAGAGAGGAACGGTACGCCAAGGATGCTTCTTCGCCTTGTCCGGCAATTTCTTGGTAATAACGTTGGAACACAGGGATGAAGGATTCCACGAACTTCCTGCGTTCCTCGTAGAGCGGTCCACCGTGCTGGCAGAGCTGGAAATCGAAGACTTCGAGCAGGGAAAGATCGATGTTGTCCTGTTTGAGCAGGCGGTTGCGTTGTTCGAGGGCTTTGTTATAGAGGATGAGATGTTCCAGATAGGGGTGGTTGAACTGGGAAATCACCGTGTCGAGGAACTTGCGCCGCAGTTCGCTGCCCCCGTAAACCATTTCCTGGTCCTGCGGGCTGACCATGATAAGGGGGATGCGCCCCACGTGCTGGGACATGCGTTCGTATTCCTTTTGGTTGAACTTGAGCGATTTCCGTTGCCCTCGCTTTTGGACGAGGTTCACTTGGGCTTCGGCATCGCCCGTTTCGTACAGGCCATTGATGGCAAAGTAATCCTGTCCGTGGCGGATGTTGTCGCGGTCGGCGGCACCGAAATAGCTCTTGGAGAAGGAAAGGTAATGAATCGCGTCCAGGAGGTTGGTCTTGCCGCTGCCGTTGTTACCTACAAAGCAGTTGATCCGGGGGCAGAAGTCGAGCTCGGCCTCGGTATAGTTCTTGAAGTTGCTCAAATAGAGGTGTTTCAGGTGCATGGCGGCAAGGTTTTAGAGGGATTCCGGTTCCGGGCCGGGCTGTTTGGAAGCGTCCGATGCCGGGATTGACTGTCGGCTCTCTTCCGATGCCGGGCGGTTTTCTGCGGTATGACTGGATTGGGGAACGGCGGAGCTAGGTGTGCATTTTGGGTTTGGGGACACCGCGGTATGGGATTCGCTCCCAGCGGCATCGGTCAGCTCGGGACAGAACTGGTGGATATGCCGGGCTACATCCTCCATCAGCCACATCGGGGTGGAGGTGGCACCGCAGACACCGATTCGTGCAAAGCGGTTTTGGCCTTGGGCATCGAGGAAATCTCCGGCCTTGAGTTCGTCGGCGCTGCTGACAAAGAAGGTGTCGGGATTGTAGCTGCGGCAGATGGAATAGAGGTATTTGCCGTTGGAACTCTGCTTGCCGCTCACAAAGACGATGGCATCCTGTTGGAGGGCGAACTCCCGGAGCTGCCCGGCGCGTTGGCTCATGCTTTTGCAGATGCTGTCCACCGACTTGAATTCCACTTGGTGCTTTTGGCACTGGGCGGCGATGTATCGGGCTATTTCGGCGTACTTTTCGGCATCCATCGTGGTCTGGGAAAAGAGCATGGTGGGCTTGGAGAAGTCGAGCTTTTCCACTTCCTGCAAGGATCCGACCACGATGGCGCGGTTGCCGGTCTGGCCGTTGAGCCCGATGACTTCGGCATGCCCGGCCTTGCCGAAAATCAGCACTTGGCCGCCTTGGGCCTGCATCTGCTCGAAACCGGCCTTGATGCGCTGCTGGAGCTTGAGTACGATGGGGCAGGTGGCATCGATCAGCTGGATACGGTTCTCCTGGGCAATTTGGTAGGTGGACGGGGGCTCGCCATGGGCGCGGATCAGGACTTTGGCATCCTTGAGCTGGCGGAACTGTTCCATGTCGATGATCCGGAGTCCCAAGGATTCGAGCCGCTGGACTTCCTCGGTGTTGTGGACGATTTCGCCCAAGCAGTAGAGGGGGGCGGGGTTATGCAAAGAGGAATCGTCTTGATTGTTGGCTGCATGGCCATCGGCTGGGTTGCATGGGCTGGTGCCGTCTTTCGTCTGCCGGCTGGCTTTTCTGTCGGAAAGCTGGCGTTCGGCTTCGGCTATGGCGCGAACCACGCCGAAACAAAAGCCGGAATGGGTATCTATCGTGATAATGGGCATGGTTTCAAATGGTTTAGGTGGATGTGCCGGGCATGTGGTTTGCGGGCGGCGGCGCGCAAGATGCCAAAGGAGTCAATTCGCGATGAAAACCGGACTCGGTGCGTCTAATGACCGATTGGGTTTAAGCGTTTGCGTTGCCGCTACGGCACATCGTCCTGCAAAAGTACAAAAGGCTGCGTTCTTTTGCATCCGGGGGAGGAGGCTGGTTTGTTTTGGCCGATTTTGGGTGCGCCTATTTATTTTTCACAAAGCCATTCGGATACATCTTTTACCACAATGCTGATGCCGTCTTGCATTATGTCGAGGTGATTCTCATAGGTCAGTAGTAGCAGGTTGCTGCAGTGGAACATTTTAGCGGCATTGAACAATCCTCTGATTTCCCGTTCCTTGGTTTTGGGATTGGAAATATCGTAGCTGACTTGGATCAGTTGGGTCACTTGCCCCCTGTCGGCTATGACAAAATCCACTTCCCAGTTTGATTGCTTGTAGTAAAAGACTTCGTAGTAAAGCGGATGGGATCGGCGTAGCAGTTCTATGCAGACTGCATTTTCCAATCGCCAGCCTAAGTTCGCCAGCGAGAAAGTCCCGGAACGTTCGGAAACAAAGGCAGGATCTATGACATAGACTTTCTCTCCTCTGATGCGTTCTTTTGCCTTGTAGGAGAATTTGGGGATTCCTACCAATAAGAAGGCTTCTTTGAGGTAGGAATAATAGTTTTCCGCAGTATGGTTGGATATTTCAAACAGTTTGCCAATGTTTTTGGCCGTGAACTCCTGGGCAAAATTGTCGGCCAAGTATCCGGCCATTCTGTGGAGAGTGTCGATGTGGCGGATTTTGAACCGCTGTGCGATGTCCTTTTTGATAATGGCATCCAATAAGCCGTTCATATACCCTTTCTTATTGGTTTCATTGATGAGTTCGGGAAAACCGCCTTCCGTCAAATAGCAGTGCAGTGCGGCCTTGCGGGCGGCTTTTGCCTTGGTGGAAAGCGACTCCAAGTCCACTCGCTTCATTTGGCAATATTCTTTGAAGGAAAAAGGGTATAGCTCCACTTTGTTGTGTCTCCCGGTAAGATGCGTCATCAGTTCGTTGCTCAAGAGTTTGGCATTGGAACCCGTCAGGAATATGTGTTTCTGTTCACGGAGAAGCCGGTTGATGAACAGGGGCCAGGCCGCAATGTTTTGAATTTCATCGAAGAAAAAGGTATGGACATCCCCGTATAGGACATAGATGGCTTCTATCAGGCGGTTCAAATCCTCGGTTTTCATGAAGGCGAGGCGTTCATCGTCAAAATTCACATAAGCGCATGCAATTTTGTGATGCCGGATGAATTGTTCGCAGAGTGTGGATTTTCCGCAACGGCGGACCCCGATGACAACTTGTGCAAGTTTACTATTGATAGACAATAGGTTCTCTTCTTCGCGCAGGCAGAATCCAGCCGTGTCTCTTGTTTTGAATTCTTCGCGTTGGTCACTTAGGATGCCGAGTAAGGCCTGTGTTTCCATAATAATTTGTTTTTCAGTTGCAAAGATATATAAACTTCCATAAAATGAAAGAAAATGGCTTGCAAACTTCCATATTTTTGATAAAAAAGAAGGGTGAACTTCCATAATTGAATGGTGTTGTTTTTGCGCCGGGTTACCTTTTGATAGGGTGCGGCATTATGAATAAAGCCCGTTCTATGAGAGGGGGCGATGCCGGAGGCAAACAATGGATGCCGGGAGTTTCTCCAGCGCTTGGCCATAAAGACAAGGCAGGGTTTGAAAAGGAATTCATGCGGGTCGGGTTACCTTGTGCTTCGGATCGGTATTAAGGATTGAAGATGGCGTTTTTGAGAAAGATTGATGCGGACCGGGTTACATTTTGGATCGGTTCGGTATAAAGGAAATGTAAGACGGAGTTTTTTGATGGGGGCGTGCCGGGTTACTTTTTAGTTCGGTTCGGTATAAAGAGACAGACCGGTTCCTGCCGTGCCGTGGAATCCTTTCGGGGATGAAGCGGCCGAAGCCAATAGGGGGAAAACGGCGGGAGGCAGGGCCGGTTTTTATCATGTTAAGGTCGGGTCGAGTTGTTTTTGTGACGGATAAGGAGCCATATCAAAACAATGCGGGCCTTGCCGGGTTTCGGTGCGAGGCATGAATGACGCGGAATTGATACATAAACAAATATTGCCATGGAATCAAAAATGAAAGCCAAAAATGAATTGAACGGAACGGATAAGGCGGTTTCTGACAATCAGACTGTTGTTGTTCAAGTTGTCGCCGATTCCGCAAGCAAGCGCAAAGGTATCGGTCTGGCCTTGGAAATCGTGCTGTGGGTGCTTGCCATCTTTTGCTTGCCCATCGTGAATATCATTCTGTGGACTTTCAGGCTGTGCAATCTCAAAAGGAAACATCCGGAAAGGGAACGAGTGTATATGTGGGTGATATTTCCTTTTATGGTGGTTGCGGATTTTTTGGTGTTTTCTCTTTTTATACTTCTGTTATTAGGATTGATTGCTTGCAGTGGCATGGGGGAGACTCATCATTACACTGGGAAGGATGTTTGTGCTACCAAATACGGGACGGCGGAAGCCCTTTATGAACTGACCGGGGTCAGGTTTCCTGAAATCATTCCGGTAGATTCATCGGAATATGAAGACTGGGCGGGCACGGATTCTTTTAGAGGAATGACGCATAAGTATGTGCTTCCGGAGGAAGTTGACGAATCATTTTACGAGTGCTTGAAGGAAGCCTGTATTGCGAATCCGGATCATTGGAAAATCACCGATAGCAGTGGAAATGGGTGTTATTATTACAAGGAATCCTATATGGATAAGGATTTGTTCAAGTCCTATTCTATTTCGGTTGGCGTAGATGGAAATACGGTGACTCTCCGGGAGAGTAGTATGAATTCTCTTTATTACGATGAATGGTAATGCGGCGGCCTGAAGAACCGTTTGCTCTGCGCTCGACTTCCATTATCGTTGGTTTCGCCGATGATAGGGTGCGTCTCGGCAGATCCAATCGAGCAAGCTCGTTTGCGCTGCGCTCGGCTTCCGCTATCATCGGCTTCCACTATCTCGCTATCTTTGCACTTTGTTGCAAAGAAAGACATTATGGATAGTTTCGCTCAATCCCGCTGCACGGAAAAAACAGTTCATGGAAAAACATTCCGTTTCCTGTGCATGCTGGCAGCCTGTTGCTGCTTTTTGATGATTCCCTTTGATTCCGAAGCGGAAAATGCCCGCATCTCCAGGACTTCTGAAATCAAGGCCGGGAAGGCATGGAAAGCCGGCATCTGTCCGGCGGAATTGGCCGGGTACTTGATGGTGGAAGATTATGCGGCGGCATTGCGTTCTTTGGATACGGTGTTGGCGGAAGCCTTCCTGCCGAAGAGAAAACAAACGTGGTTTTCCCTATTGCGGGCATTGTGCCAGATAAACCAAGGCCTGTACAAGACGGGAGGCGACGAACTGACCAAGAATCTGCATACATACGCCAAAGCGATGCAGGATTTGGGGCTTGACTCCTTGGGATATCAATACCTTTACCTTTCCATGGCTTTGGCATCGCTCGACAGCCGGGATGCCCTCTCTGCCTTGGCCTCGGCGGATAGGGCAGTAGAATTGTCAAGGCCGGATCAGTGGGACATCAAAGCGATAGGGCATATCGTGCAAGCCTATGCCTATGCCGACAAGAACGAACTGGCTTTGGCAGAGAAGCATCTGCAACAGGCTCGGGACTGCTTGGAGAAAATGGATTCCCCGGACATGGATGGCATCCGGAATCTCTCCTTGGCAAGAGCCGAGGCCTTGTATGCCGGGAAAAGCGGTCATTACAAGGAAGGGGCGCGGATTCTTGCCGAGAGCTGGGTTTGGCTGAAAAAGAACCGTCCCTTGGACTGGCACGGGCAATGGAGCGTCCTGCAAGAGGACGTGACGCATCTGGCTAATGCCGGGTATTTCGATGCGGCCGATGCCTGCCTGTTCGAGGCCATGAACACGCTTCTGGATTATTGGGATTACTCTTTGTCTGGAACGGTAGCGGTTCAAGATGCCGAGGACAATCCGGAGAGGGCTGCGTCGGATGCGCCGATATCGGCAAATGCGGCTGCAATCCTGTTTCTTTCCCCGGATTACGCGGAAGACCTTGCGTCAATCTGGCAGGATGCGCCGCTGGGTCGGCAGGAAATCGCGGACTTTCAACGGCAGGCTTTGCGCAATCGGGAGGAAGCCATGGCGGTCGCTCGGCCCATGGATGCGACCGAGACCTTGCGGATGCTGCTTTACCGTAGCGCGGAAAGGATGGTGCGGTATTACTCCTTGTTAGGCGGGCTTCGGATTGGCGGTAAGGCAAGCACGGAGGAAATCAATGCCCGGGCTTTGGCGGAACAACGCTTTTTCTTTGATATGCAAAGCCAGAACCCAGATAGGAGCGAATTGTTTCCCATGATGGGCGTCATGGTCTGCGAGCAAGTGCTGAACCAAGGCCGGTTCGATGCCGATCTGCTGCGTTTTCTGCAAAAATCGGCAAGTCATGCCCTTTGGGATGAAAGCGGGCGCACTACCGAGCGTATTCTGGATATTTGCTTGAAATCCATTGAACAGAACGCCGATTCTTTGGCCAATCCTGTTTGGAAGAGAGCCGCGATACAGGTCTTGGATGCCAGCGGAGACTATTATTTCCATACCATGCGCTATGCCAAAGCCGAGCAATACTGGTCTCTTGCCGGGCAGTTGGGGCAAGGAGACAAGGAAATGAAGGATTATTACGGCCCGGTATTGGCTCGGTACGGCCTGCTCAAGGCCTTGAACGGGGACTATCCCGAAGCCTTGCGGCTCTATCGGCAGTACGACAGTTTGTTTCGGCTGGATTCTTGGCAACGGGCGGAATGGATAGTGGATATCGATGCCGGGGCGAAGCGGGTGGGAGAGTATGAGGATTTCTTCAGTACTATCAGCCAGTACGGCCCGGAACTGAGCCGTCTTGATCCGGCTTTTACGGGGAATCTGTACGATGCCATGCTCTTCACGAAAGGGAATCTGCTGATGGCTTACCGCCAGCGGGACGAGGTGAAGGACCAGAGCCTGTTGAATGTGATAGCTTTTGTCAAATATGATTCGTACCGGAAGAAACAAAGGGAGGCCGCCGGGAATTTCTCATTGTGGGAAGCCTTGGGGGATACGGCGAAGCACATCATGTCGCAGCTTTGCCAGAAGATTGTTTCCGACCCGGATATCAGGCTTGGCGAATCCTATCGGGAGATTCAGTCGGCCTTGGGCGAGGACGAGGTGGCGGTGGAGTTCTTCTATTCCTATGCGATGTCGCCCACCGAAACGGATACGGCCTGGCTGTACAAGAACGGAATCAGCTATTGGGCGCTGGTCTTGCGTCCGGGCTGGGCATATCCCAAGTTGGTGTACCTGTGCCGGGATACGGACTTGGACGCTTTGCTTGCCGAGGGGACGGATGTGTATGCTTCGCCTTGGACGGAAAAGCTTTACGATTTATGCTGGGGACGGCTCCGGCCTTACTTGGAAGAAGGGGAAACGGTCTATTTCTCGCCGGGCGGCTTGTTCTGCCGGGTCAATATGGAGGTCTTGCGTGATGCCGATGGGATCCAGGCCGATGCGCGTTACCATCTGCGGCGTTTGGTATCGACCAAGGAATTGCTGGATAATGACGGGATTGCTTCGGAGAATGCCATTGAAAATGCGGTCTTGTACGGGGGCTTGACCTATGATTTGGAATGGGACGAACTCTATGCGGTCGGGCAAGAGTATGGGCGGAGAGAGGGATACCAGGCTTCGCGCGGCTTTGCCGGTGCCGGGCTGCGGGCGGGCTGGAAGGATTTGCCGGCATCCAAGAACGAGGTGAACGCTATTGCCCGCCTGTTGGATTCGAAGGGCATCGGGACTTCTGTCTATGCAGGCAAGGAGGGATCGGAGGAATCGTTCAAGGCTTTGTCGAAGCGAAAGGCTTCGGTGTTGCATCTGGCCACGCATGGGTTCTATCTGGATCAGGCGGAATACAAGGATAAGGTTTATTTTGAACGTTACGAGAGTCCTTTCGAACCGGAATTGGGCGCGTTGTACCGTTCGGGCTTGATTTTTTCCGGCGGGCAGAGGGCTTGGTTGGGGGAAACGATTCCGCAGGAGGTGGAGGACGGGATCCTGCTGCCGCATGAGATTCTGGAACTGGATTTGAGCGGGGTGTCGGTGGTGGTGTTGTCGGCTTGCGAGACCGCCTTGGGGGATATCCGGCAAGAAGGAGTGATGGGCTTGCAGTACAGTTTCATGCTGGCCGGGGTGGATTGCGTCGTGATGAGTTTGTGGCAGGTGAACGATTATGCCACTTCCTTGCTTATGCAGGAGTTCTACCGTCAGCTGGCGGCGGGCGAACCCCGTCGAGAGGCGCTGCGTCTGGCGCAGGAAAAGGTGAAGGCCTGGAATTCGGATCCGTATTACTGGGCGGGGTTTATCATGGTGGAATAGGGCTGGGGCTTTAATTGAAGTTGCATTGCGGGGAAGTCTGCCTTGAGGTCTAAGAAAATTTCTCAAGAAGAGGTTACTTTTTGCTCGGAGGGGTATTAATAGGTAAAACGATGCCGAATGCCTTGGTTGGTTTGGTGCGGAAGTGATACAGCATCGAGGATGGGGTTGCGTGCCAGGCAGGGATGTTGAATGCCATGTTCAGTTCGGCGTTGATGATTTGCAACAGCCCGCGAGAGGCGGCTTTCCAATCAGGAATACTTGCAGGGTGGTTGGTCTTTGCCAACCGTATAGGGGCAAGCTTCGTTGAGAATACAAGTCCGTTCGGGCTTGGCTCTGCGCTCGGCTTTCACTATATTTGCAACGTATTTCCGGATGCGGAAAGCGTCCGGCTTGTTCCTGCTGGTGAACCTAGGAAATTCAAAGGCAAGGGAATAAGCAGTCTCTCCACGTTGACTTGTGAGGCAAGGGAAGCGTGGGGCTGTTGCTTTATTCATTGCCACGGCTTCCTAGGGCCTACCAGCTGAATAAGAGTGGACAGCTCCACGCTTTTTTTCTTGTCCAGCAGCGAGTATTGGTAATGTGAATCGACAAAAAAAATATAACAATGAAATATAGTAAGATTTTTTTGCTTTGACCATTTTGATTATGTTTATTTCGTGTGGCCTTGTAAAGAAAAAATGGCCAGAAGACTCTCTTGGTCAAATGAAAGCAGCGGAAGGGATTCAATTGGAAATGAAGTTTATTGATCAGGTATCAAATCGTAACCCAGAAGATTATGTTCGTGATTTACTGGCTGAATTTAAGTCGGTTTATCTGGATTATCGCGATTTTGAAAGGGCTGTGGAGAAAAAAAGATGAAAAAATCATAGAAATAAGGAAAAAAGTGACTAAGAAATATGTTGCTAATTCAAAATTGAGTAGTGTATTTATTATAATGGCTAACAATTCTCCTGCCGTTTATCAACTTAGGAATAATCCGGAAACTTCACATTTATATAATGAATTACAAAAAGAGGTTGAACGGCAATTGCGTCAAGAGTTTCATGATATGAACGGATTTGTTGATTATCTTTTTTCTGATCCGAAAGTTGACATTCTGCAAAAAATAGGGAATGAAGCTGGGAGAAAGATAGAACAAATGCGATTGGAAGAAATTCGTAAAGAACAGGAACGACTGAATCGTATTCAGGCGCAAGAAGAATATTTGCGGAAAATACAATCTTTGATACCCGTGGACAGGTTTCCTTCCATTGAAATCGGATATGGGAGCAATAAAGGATATGTTAATATTATTAATGGAACAAATACTAGTGTCTTTTTCCATTTGGCATATTACCATTATGGTTCACAGTGGGAAGGGTGGGTATGTGAAGGTTTTGCCTTGATGCCAGGAGAGCGCCATTCTGTGAAAATGCGTCTGAACACATCCGGATATCTTAATAAGTACTTGTATTATTATGCAGAGTCTCAAGATGGGAGGTATGTTTGGTCGGATGATGAGAACCATTGTTTTATAACTCTGTCTAGTGATTGTATACCATACCGACTACCTCAAGCTGGTCAAAATGAAATGTTGAAGAATTGTTCGGAATTGGATTATGTTCAATCGACTTGCGGTTTTCGTGAGCGTATTGCGGACAAGGAAAGAAGCTATACTATTAAAATTACGCTTTCGGAATGATGCAATCAATTCAAGTATAATGATTTGCATTTGTTTATTTCTAAATTGTGTAATGATGACTACTCTTCAGAGAGTTTTGTTGTGTCTGTTAGTTGGAGTCCTCTCCCAAATCTTGTGGGCAATATTGTTCCAGCAATTAAATGGAAAAATAGCCGGGTGCGCTATTGGTTTAACGGCATTGATAACCATGAAATTCAGAAAGGAACATAATGAATAATTACCCCTTGTTTTTTAAACCTTCCGGCTTTGTGGCCGTTGAGCGATGTCGCCCTAAACTGCCACTAGAACCAAAGAAACCTACTTTGAAACTGGTTAAGAAGAATTGGTTTGAGGACTTAATATTGTGTTTTGATGGTCTGGATGATGAACGCATCAATGCCAAGCGGGTAGAAAAATACAATCGGCAGATGGAAGTGTATAAAAAGGAACTTGCTGCATATAAGAAGCAGATTAAGCATATTTTGTCATCAACCGAGATGTGTAATTTCAGGAGGAAGGAAAAAGAAAGATTGTTGAAGCAGACACGATTAGGACAGCTTTTGTCTCATGATGTAAAAAAAGGAAAGTTCGAAAAGACTTTCAAGGATTTATTGGATAATAAATGGGGAAGATTCATTTCGGATGAATTGGAGTTTCCTTTACCCAACGGTCGTGCTTATGTACCCGATTTTGCATATGTGGATGCGGAAACAGGATTGAGCATTGATATAGAGATAGATGAGCCTTATTCGTTGCCGGAAAAGGAACCGATTCATTATGTAGGGGAAGATATGGTTCGAAATTCTTTTTTTACTGATAAAGGATGGTTTGTAGTTCGATTTGCTGAGCAGCAGATTGCGGAATGTCCAGCTGCATGCGTTCTCTATTTGGAAAGTGTCATTCATCATATCTATGAAGGAAGCGACATAGTGTGTACTGTGCCTGCCATCCCTCAATGGACATATCAGGATTCGCTTCGTTTTATACGTCAAGGTTTGCGGAACTCTTATTGACATTGATTGCGGTAGTATGATGAATGCCTTGCAGAGTTTCTTCGAATGCCTTGAGTTCTTTTGTGGCTGTTCATTGAATACGGATTGAAAATATTGCGAACTTTGCAGGCGGTCGGCAGAGAGATGTTTTGTGTAAGGTTTTGATATGCTGATCGCAAAGAAATGATACGATATGATGCAGTGTGAAAAGTGCGGAGGGAAATGGGAGCCGCCAAAGAGGCACACCAAGAGTTTGTCGGAATGCCCGTTCTGCGGTGCGATGCTGTTGGAGGAGGAGAAGGCGCGGGGTTACGGGAAGATGGACGAGTTCCTTGGGTACATGGTGAAAGTGTACGGGGAAGAGCTATACCGAAACTCGGAGCGGCTGAAGAATCTGATAGGGGACTTGTATGGCGGAGAGG
>JADIMZ010000053.1 GCA_017694335.1 Candidatus Pullibacteroides excrementavium | reverse complement strand
AGATAGGACAACAGGAAACCCAAGTCGTACATCATGTCCGGGTTCACCCAAAGCAGCACCAAAGCCGAGACCGCCAACGAACGCATCAGAGGAACCCTTTTCCCCAAGCACTGCCCCAAACCGACGAAAGTGAACATGCATGCGGCCCTTGCCACCGAGGGACAAAGCCCCGTCAGCAGGGAATAACCCCAGACCGGCCCCAACACCAACAGGAAGCGAAGCCATCGTTGCCAAGTCTTATGCCTTAGGAAACGGAACAAGCCCAATACTATATAGGCGAAGATGCTCAGATGCATACCCGACACGGCCAGCACATGGACAATGCCGGCATCGCGGTAGGCTTCCTCCACCGGGTCGGAGCCTTGCAGCCCCAAGACCAAGGATTGAGCCACCGAAAGCTCGCTGCCTTGGAGAGGGCTGCGATTCATGAAAGCGGCCACCTTGTCCCGGAGCGAGAACGCCATCCGGTACAACCGATCGCTCAATCCTAAACCTCCTGCCGGCATCGTCCCATAGTTTCCCTCCCGGAGAAACATCCTGCCGTAAATCCGTTTCTTGGCCATAAAGGCGCCGTAATCGAAAAACGCCCCGTCGCTGCCGGTAAAGCCTTCTATCGGGTCCAACCGTCCTCGAAGCCAAAGCCGGTCGCCATACTGCAAGCCCTTCAACGAGGTGTCTGCTTTAGGAAAGTAAAGCTGCACCAAGCCCCGGCATTCCTGCCAGACAAAGCCATCCTTCGCCTTCCTTTCCTCAACCCGCCCAGTTTCTCTGACGCTTCCAATAGAACCCAAGGGGACATTGGCCCGAAATTCCTTCTCGGTCAGACTGTCCGCCGCCGGAACATGCCGCAAGACGGCCAGGACTTCGGCCTGGACCCGTTGGGTCTTTGGGCGGTCTTCGGATTGGGAGCGGCAAGCCACAAGCCATAGTTCGGACGGGGGCTGGTTCAGGTAATGCTTGGGGTCGTGGCAAGGGTTCTGGACTTCCATCCGCAAGCCGCCGACCGCTATGGCCAGGCTCCACAAAGCGAGGTTCCTTGCCCAAAACCGGGCCGGACGGCTCAAACGGGCCAGCAGCCAGAACAGCAAAGCCGCTATCAAAAAAAACAGGCCTGCCTTCCCCAAAAGCAGACCTGAGACGTAAGCCGAAAGAAAAAGATATAGAGAATTTTCCCCGCGCAGGGCGGACATGTCAACGGCGGCGTTTCCCGGAAGCGGCGTTGTCTTGCAAGCTTGTGATATTCACCCCGGTGTAGTAATGCTTGATCACTTCCTCCACCGAATAGCCCTTGTCAATCATCTTCACCACGCCTTCCTGGCTAAGCCCTACGCCATGGCCATAGCCCCGGCCTTCCAGCACCACTTCCGCCCCTTCCGTCCTGACGGAGAAGAAAGACGACCTCAACTTCATATCGCTCCGGATATCTTTCAGGGGAATCCCCCCGGCAAAATACGCTTTGCGCACAGGCTGGGAGAAGGTCAGGGCGCTGTCCTTCATTTTGGCGTTCCGCACCGGATAATCGTATTCCCGGCTCAGGAAATCCAGCCATTCCGACCTCGGCATCCGCTTTTCCCAATAGGCGTTCTTGCCCTCCAACGAGAACTCGTCCTCCACCGAACGAAGATAGCTGACCGGCGCGTTCCAAGCATCCTCCGAATTGGCCGTCTGCCCGCCCGAATTGGAATGGAAAGCGGCCGTAATCGGCTTGCCACTCCCGTCCACGATAATCAGTCCGGCCGACTGCACGGTGGCCGTCAGGATTACCGGGGTATTGTTGCGGCTGTGATAGACCTGGCAATGCACCCCGTCGCACAAATCGTAGCCCTCGGACTGATGACGGTGACGGTTGCTCATCGCATAGGTCCGCGAGATGATAGCCTGCACCTTGAAGAAATCCACCTTGTCGCTCACCCCGCGCACTTCCGACTGCACCACCCCGCCCACGTAATTTTCCAAATCCACATGATTTATCAAAAACAGACTTCCTTCCTTCGCCTTGGCTTCCAGATGGTCGTCGTAATACCGGACCAAGGTCTTGCCTTGCGATTCCACCCGCAAGCCATAAATCGCTTTCAGCCCGGCCCCCTCGAACCTGACATCCGAAAACGAACCCAAGGAACGTCCGTCCAGACTCAAAGACACCTTCCCACCTTTGACCATCATCTCCACGCTCTCGCCCTCGGCCAGTTCCCGTACCGTCCTTCCGTCCGCACCCTGAATCCGATACGAACCCAATTCGGCCGTGAACTGCATCTTGGCGTGTTTGGCATCGGCAAAGATCCGAACAGATACGGTAGTGGCTTCCGCCCGGAACGGGAGCCACATCAGAACCATACTCAGGACAAAAATCAGTTTCTTCATTTCGCTTCTCTATTAGTAATACGCCCGAATATCGAAATTATCGAAGCCGCCACCCGGTCGGAGGTGCCTCCGCTCCCCATAACTTTCTTTAATTCAACGTAATCTTGTAGTTGTTTTTTTCTTTCAACGGTGTCGTTGGCTATCTTCAGGAACTCGGCTTCGAGCCGCTGGACCGTGAAATCCTGCTGCAACAGTTCCACTACCACCAAACGGTCCATTATCAGGTTCACCAGAGAGATGAAACGCACCTGCTTGTTGACGAACATCCGTCCTATGGCGTAGGTGACCGGCGAAGTCTGGTAGCAGACCACCTCCGGAACACCGAACAAAGCCGCCTCCAAGGTGGATGTGCCCGACTTGACCAAACCCGCCCAAGCCATCGTGAACAAATCGTAGGTATGCCCGTAAACCAGTTCGATATCCGGATAGGCCGCCAGATATTGCCGGTACATAGCATCGGGCAGGTTCTTAGTCCCCGCCACCACATAACGGAACCGGGGCTGGCGCGAGGCCACTTCCAGCATCATCGGAAAAATCCGCTTGATTTCCTGCTTGCGGCTGCCCGGCAGAATGACCACCAGCTTGCGTTCATCGCCTTTGGCATCGGCTTCCGCCTTGAACCTGGCAATGAAATCCTCATCGGGACGATAGGCCAGGATGGAATCGACCAAAGGGTTGCCTTCGTACAGGGCTTCTGCCTGGTAGGCCTCGTAAAACCGGCGCTCGAACGGCATCAGCGTATAAACGGCATCGGTGTATTTCTTGAGTTTCTTGATCCGGCCCGTCCTCCATGCCCAGACCTGGGGCGCGATATAATAGAACACTTTGTAGCCTTGCTTATGGGCGTAACGCGCCATCGGCATATTGAAGCCCGGATAATCAATCAGAATCACGATATCGGGCTGATAGGCATCCATATCCTTGCGGCAGAAACGGAAATTGGCAAGAATCGTGCCCAGATGCATGGCCACTTCGGCAAATCCCATGAAAGCCAAATCCCTGTAATGCTTGACCACGGTGGCGCCCGCCGCCTGCATCAAGTCGCCTCCCCAGCAACGGAACTCGGCCTGGGAATCCTTGGCTTTCAGACTCTTGATTAGGTTCGCCCCATGCATATCGCCCGAAGCTTCTCCGGAGATGATATAGTATTTCACGTATTATTTTTTTGAGTTTCCCTTGGACGATGCCGATTTTCCCTTGGCTGATGCCAACTTCCTGGGCGATACCGATTTCTTGAGCGATACCGGTTCCTTCCGTGATACCGATTCATTCATCCTGGCCGGTTCCTTTTCCGGCGATTCCAAAGGCCGGGAAGAGGCCGTTTCTTTGGCATCAGCGGACAAAGAGGCATCGCCATCCCAGTTCGCTTGGAAATAAGGACAAAGTTCCGACAGGCCGCATTCTTCGCAATGAGGCTTGCGGGCCGTGCAGACATAACGCCCATGCAGAATCAGCCAATGATGCGCCTTGCCGAGAATATTCTCCGGAATGTGGGACACCAACTGCTTTTCAGCTTCCAAGGGGGTCTTGGCATCGTGGGTCAAGCCTAAACGGGCCGAGACGCGGAACACATGGGTATCGACCGCCATTGCGGGCTTGTCGAAAATGACCGAGGCAATCACATTGGCGGTCTTGCGCCCCACGCCGGGCAGACGCATCAGGTCTTCCACCGTGTCGGGAACTTGCCCGCCGAAGTCGGATTGCAGCATCTTGGCCATCCCCAAAAGATGGGCGGCCTTGTTGTTGGGATAGGAAATCGACTTGATATAGGAATAAATCTCCTCCTGGTCGGAACGGCTCATCGAAAGCGGATCGGGGAAACGCGCCAGCAAGGCCGGGGTCACCATGTTGACCCGTTTGTCGGTACACTGGGCCGAGAGGATGACGGCCACCAGCAATTCGTAGGCGTTCTTGTAATGCAGCTCGCTCTTGGCAAAGGGGTTGTTGCGGGCGAACCAGTCCAGGATTTCCTGGTAATGCTTGTCGATGTCCGCTTGCGCACCGCTTTTCCCTTTTGCGGCTTTCCCGATCCGGGTCTTTCCACGCCCGGAATCGACCGAACGCGATTTTTGCTTCAAAACGGGCTTTGAAGTGGTTTCCGCCTTGCTCGAAGTATTTTTCCTGCTATCCATCATCGACTATTTAGAACGCCACGGTAAAGCCCAAGCTCACGTTCAGCGACTGGAACCGCTCGTGGAAGGTGTACTTTTTATCATGCGGGGTGGATGTCTGCACATTTTGTCCGGACATGGTAACCTGGCTGCCGACATTCCGGAAATAGAAGGGGACAGCCGACATGTACTCGCAACGCAAATCCAAATGGAATCCTCGGCCTACCAGATATTTGAGTGCAACCCCCGCCCCGTATCCAAATTGGGGGTCGGAATCGGAATGCAAGGTATATTCATAAAGATTGGTTCCCATTTGGGCTTCAGAACGGTAAAAAGGAGACATCAGATGAGCATAACCCAAATAAGCACGAGCCGAAAAGACCAAACGATCCACAATCATGCAGCGGTAGGTAAGACCAGCCATCGCCATGAACTCGGTCCACTTGTCGGTTTCTGTGGTCTTCCATGGATAATTGGGCTGATAAGCCGAGAATCCTGCATCTCCGGTCTTCACGCCGTAGGAATGTCCGTTGAACAACAGCACCACGCCCCAGTTCGGAGAAGCGTAATAGCCGAAGGCCAAGCCGTAGTTGACACCGACCTTGGCACCATGATAGTCCAGGGTCGTCGCCGTGGCGATATTGTCGTTGCCTTGGAAGGCAGTCTGACCGAAGCTGCCCAACGGAATGGCCGGGCCGACATGGATTTCAAGCTCGGCACGCTTGAGGTTGTAAATGCTTTGGGAAAAGGCAGGGAGTGCGGAGAGAAAAACCAAAGCCAGCACAGAGAGCGTGGCCAGGATACCATGTTTCTTC
>JADIMZ010000052.1 GCA_017694335.1 Candidatus Pullibacteroides excrementavium | reverse complement strand
TTTGCGTTGCGGCGGTTTCGGGAAGGAGGCCTGTTCCAGGGAATCGACCGTAAAAAGAGAAAAACAAAAAAGGAAAACGATGAAAAAAGCGATTATCATGTTGGCGATGGCGGGCTTTTTGGCATGGTCCGCGAACGCGCAGATCTATTCTTCCAGTCATGGGAATGCCTCGGAGGCTGAACCTGCTCCTTGGCGTATGAAACCCGCTGCTCCGGCGGTGTCCGTTGCGGGAAAATCGGCCCGGAATGCTGCCAAGGCGGTGATCTTTGAGGAGCGTTTTACGGATGGCTGGGCCTTGCCGGCCGGATGGACAACATCGGACGGCAATGGGGATGGCCGGAACTGGCAGGCTATGTACGGAGTGACTGCCACGGATGACGGCAGTCATTGCGTGGTGTCCGAATCGTATCTGCCCGGCCCGTTCGGCGGCGCCTATGATCCGGACAACTGGTTGATAACACCTCAGATAAGTATCCCGTCCGAAGGCATTCACCGGCTTTCGTACGCGATAGGTTATTCCAGTATGCAATCCCCGGAGAATCATTACGAGGTCTTGGTCTCCGCCACCGGCACGGACTTGGCCGATTTCGAGATGATTCATGAAGAAACGGTGCATTTGTCGCCGGGAGCTTCTTTCTACGAAGTGGAAGTTTCGCTCGATGCTTATGCGGGCAAGGATATCTATATCGCTTTCCGGCATAATGAGAGCGCGGAAGTGATGGGGAACCTGTATTTGGATGACATCGTGGTGGAAGATATTCCGATGGCACCTGCGTTCAGCGGGGCGGAAACGCTTAACTTCGGATCCGTCTTGGATATAAATCCTGCCAAGAAAGCCTATTACGTGGTGGCCAACACCGGAACGGAAGAACTGAGGGTAGAGGATGTTTCGGCCAGCGCGGAACTTGAGTTGGAAGGTCTGCCTATGGCCATTGCTCCGGGTGCAGAAGATACTTTGACCGTTGTCATGGGAGAGGTGCATGGGGACAGCTATGCCGGGCAGTTCGTCCTCTCTACGAACGATCCCGAGCACCCCACGGTGACGGTGCAAGTGATGGCAGCGGCTATCACGGCTGCCCGCGTGACCGGATTCCATTTCGAGGACTTTGAAGCAGGCATGCCGGATACTTGGTTCTATTGGGGATTCGCCATGGATGGCGGTGATGGCATCAATGAATCGGCTTCGTTGACCTCTTCCAACTCAGGCACCGATGTGAGCATGCTCACGACCCATTATGTGGAAATGGGCGATGATCCGGTGGTAGAGTTCTGGTACAGGGCTCTCGATGCCTCTACCGGCCTTCCAACGGCATCCCGTCATGTGATGTTCAATGTGTACGTTTCGGATGACTATGGAACGGTATATACGCCTATCTGGGTTCTGCAACCGGGAAGCGGCATGGAGCACGAAGCCTCGGCCGATTGGCAGAAAGTGAGCTTGTCCTTGCGGATCATGCAGGGAAGACCTGCATTGTAGGCATTGAGACTGGAGCGGCCAATGGGGGAAAGTGGGTCTGCCAGATTGACAATATGAGCATCGGCACCAAGCCTCAGGCTGGCATCGCGGTGGATGTGCTGCAAGGGGAAACCAAGCCTACGGTAGGGGTGGAATACGCTTATTCGGTATCGGTGGCCAATACGGGTGCGGAGCCGCAGGATAGTTATGTTGTAAACCTGATGCAAAACGGCAAGACGGAAGCTTTGGCTAGCATTGAGGGAGAAAGCTTGGCATCGGGCGACTATGAGACTTATGTGTTTGAATGGGTTCCTTCCGAAGCGGGCGAGGCTAGCCTGTATGCTGAAGTGGTGTCGGAAAACGATGAAGAGGAGGCGGATAACCGGACTGCGGATTTGCAGGTGGAAGTCTTGGAAGAGGGTTCTTATGCGATTGCCGTGGGCGATGGCGGCGTTTTAGCTTATGCGCCGGTCAATATGTGGAACAGGGAAAGCGCTTCGCAGACTTTGTATTTCCCGCACGAGATAGGGGCGAATACCGGGACTATCGAGGCTATCATGTATCGGACGCAGTTTGATTACCCGACGGTGATGGATGCGCCGACCGTCCGGATTTTTATCGGGGAGACCGACAAGGAAAGCTTTGAAGATAAGCAATGGGTGAACGTGTCCGGATTGACAGAGGTCTATAACGGCAAATTGAAATCGGCCGGCGGAGGAGCGGAATGGAAAGTGGATTTGGAAACGCCCTACGAATACCAAGGCGGTAATCTGGTGGTTTACGCCGTGATGGGCGATTGGTCGTCAGGAGTGATGAGCAACAATTTCCTGAACACCAATTACCCGGGAAGTTCCCGGACGCTTTCCATTGCCACGGACCAGGTTCCGGCTATCACGCCTGAAAACCTTAATCCCTACGGCTGGAACGTGACTTTGAGCGATATGGCACCCGATATCACGTTTTTTATGCGCTTTGAGGATGCAGGCTCTGTTTCCGGCACGGTTTCCGACACGACCAAGGACGATGTGGTGGAAAATGTCAAAGTGGCTGTGCAAGGCAGTGATTTGTATGCCATGAGCGATGCCCAAGGCCGTTACAGTCTGCCTTATCTGAAAGCCGGGAACTATACGTTGACAGCGAGCAAGTTCGCTTATAAGGATACCACCTTCCATGTTACCGTGCCCACCGGGCAGGCTTTGGTGGCGGACTTGGTGTTGACTCCGGAAAAAACTTTGGTTTTGAGCGGGTATGTGCGCCGTGCCGATGATGGGAATCCTATCGAAGGGGCTTCGGTTTCCTTGGATGGAATAAGTACTTACACGGCTTCGACCGATGCTGACGGACATTACGAGATGGAGGGTATTTATTTGGACGAGCAATGGACGTTCCGGGTAACCAGCCCTGGTTTCATCGCCTATGATACCATGTTTGCCATGGGAGACGATATGATGCTGGATGTGGCTTTGGACGAAAGCCCGCTGCCGGTACAGCTGCTGGATGCCCGGATTGTGGATAGCAATGCTCATGTGGCTTGGTGCAGGCCCGATTCGATTGCCTGGAATGATTTCCGCTACGATTCGGACGTGCGGATGGGACAGTTGGGTTTGACGGATTCGCTGCCGAAGGCTTTGATGGGCACTGTTTACCGGAATCCTGCGGAACTTTACGAAGTGCAATGGTTCAATTCCACGGATGGGTCTTTGACGCCGCCGGAACAGGCCGATGTGTATATCTTGGCATTGGATTCCACGGGAATGCCTTCAGGGGAAGTGCTTTATTCGGACATGGGAGTGGAGAACATGGCCAATGTGTGGAATACCCATGTGCTGTCGCATCCGGTCAAGGCTCCGCACGGCTTCATGGTGGCCATCGGGAATGCTTACGGTTTCTGCGGCCTTGGCATCGCGGTGGGCACGGACGATTATCCTTTTGTGGAAAATGCCAATTTCTATACCCGGGATTATACCACGGGACCTTACATCTCCTTGGAGGATTCCCGTTACCAGTTGAATTTCATGATCCGGGCCAGCGGCATCGAGCTTGCCTCGTCGGGACAGGAAGCGCAAGCAGGTTCGGCCGGTTCTCCCGATTATGAAGTATATCGTTTTGGCGAAGGACAGGAAGAGGCGGCATGGACGTTGCTGGGGACGACCCGGCAGACATCCTATGTGGACAGTGCATGGTCTGATTTGGCATCGGGCGTATATTATTATGCTGTAAAGGCAGCCTATTCCCGTTTGACCTCGGTTCCTTCCATCTCGGAGGCGATGCCTAAGGATATGTATGTGAAAGTCAGTGTGGATTTGCGTGCGAATGATGGCGCTGCCGTCGAAGGAGCTTTGCTGGCTTTGACGAACTGGGATGGTTTGCCTGCCCATGCGTATAGCCTGACGGCAGGGGAGTCTTCTGCGGAGTTCCCTTCGGTTTGGAAAGGCATTTACGGCTTGTCGGTGGAATTGGACGGCTATAAGACCTTCCGTATCGATTCCTTGGCGGTGTATGCCGACACCCTGTTGTCGATTGAATTGGAAGAAGCCCTGGACGCTCCGGTGAATCTGCGTATCGCCGCCACCGATGATCCGGCTGCCAAGGATTTTTCTTGGAACAATGAGACAGAGGTGGTCTTCATCGATGATGTGGAAACCTACGAGGACTTCATCATTGAAGGCATAGGCAATTATACCTTGGTGGACGGGGATGGCGCTCCTACTTGGGTCATGGCTTTTTCCGAAAGCGGAGCTTATGATTATCCGCATAATGGCTATACCGGTTCTTTCCAGGTGTTGAATCCCTATGCGGCCGTGCCGGTGATGACCGATTTGGTGATGCCGCATAGCGGGCAGAAAGTACTGGCGTGTGCGGATGCCAATGCCAGTTACGGACCGGGTAATAACGATGATTGGCTGATTCTGACCAAGTTGTCGATTTCGGAAAACATGGTGTTCCGTTTCTATGCCAAAGGGGTAGGGAATGCGGCCATGTATGGCTACGAACGGATGAATGTGGGTGTGTCCCTGACAGGCTCTGTAGATGATTTTACTTTCTTCAACGGGGATAAGTACATCGAGGTTCCGGATACGGCCTGGACAGAATACTCTTTCGATTTGAGCGATTTTGAAGGAGAGGATATTTATTTGGCTATCAATTGTGTTTCGGCCAATAGTTTCATGCTGGTGCTGGATGACCTCTATGTGGGAACGGCGACAGAAAGCAAGGTGGAAGCCAAGAACGTGGCCAAGAGCATAACGGAGTACGTGGTTTATTTGGATGAGGAAGAAATCGGGCGGACGAAGGAAGTGTCTTACCGTTTCGAGGATTTGTCGGAAGGCTCGCATATGGCGGGTGTAAAAGCGGTGTACACGACGGGCGAATCGGAAATCGTGTCCAAGGAATTCGAAGTGGATTTGCCGCATAAGGTCATCTTCTCGGTAGTGGATGCGGATAATCAGCCGGTAGAAGGGGCTTTGATTGTGTTTGCCGGCGATACGCTTGACGGCTATGTGGCTGAGAATGTATTTGACGGAACTTATTCTTATGTAGTGAGCAAGGAGGGCTATGCCGAAAAGAATGGGACGGTGACGATGGCGGATGCCGATGTTTCCGTGATTGTGAGCCTTGCGGGTGTGGGCAATGAGGCTTTTGATGAATCGGACGTTCGCCTGTACCCGAATCCTTTTGCTGATTGGATTTTTGTGGAAAATGCCGATGCCGTCAAGAAAATCAGTCTGATGGATGTCAATGGACGAGTTGTGATGGAACTTGTTTCTCCGCAGGCTTCGATTCCGGTATCTTCTCTGAAGTCGGGTATCTATATGATGCTGCTTGAGACGGAGGCGGGAGAGACGGTATCTCGCAAGATGATTAAACGCTAGAGTCGAAGAACCTGATGTTCGGACGAAAAGTTCGAGCATCAGGTTTTCATTGGTTTTGGTTGTTTTTGCCTGGGCCGGTTTCCGTATGGAGCCGGCCTTTGGTTTTATCCCGAATCGGTCATTAGCCGCGTCGCGGCATAGCGAGAATCATGCTGCATGGCATAAACGAGCAAGATGCCCAAAGCCTAATGACCGATTCGGATTTACGGAGGATCTGATGGCGGCTTTTTAGAGTTCTTCTTCCGGGTCGTGGGCTTCGACAAGGATCCGGTAGCGGTCGAACTCGATGACTTCGCCTTCGCGGATTTTGGCTCGTTTGCGGGTTTCGGTTTCCCCGTTGCGCCTTACCATGCCGCGGGCTACGCATTCTTGGGCATCGCTTCCCGAATAGACTACGTTGACGGCTTTGAGCAACTGGATCAGCGGGATGAATTCTTCGCCTTCCCGCAGGTGGAATGTCAAGGTTTTCATGGCGGTTGGTTCGGTTTTAGCAAGCGGGCAAGGGGCGGCTTAGTCCGCGTTCTTCTTGTCCAGAAAGAGGAAAAGGAAGCCTAAGGCGGCAAAGGCTACGAACAGGACGGCGCATAGGAGGTAGTCTTTCCATCCGGCCTCTTCTTTGAAGATGGCCACGAGCAAGACGATGCCGACCATGTATTTGGACATGTCGAGGAAGAATTTGCCGAGTTGTTCTTTCATGCCGCTTGTTTTTTTTCCAAAACGCTAATGGCGATTCGGGTTTAACGGGGCAAAAGTAGCGAAAGTCGGGCGGCATATCAAGCCGTTCTCTTTCTTGTGCGGCTGATTAATACGGAAGCCGAACTGTACGAAACTCGGGTGGTGTATTGAGCCATAGCCATTGCTTGTGGCGGCTGGCAGCTTGAACCTGCGTCGGCTTGAAACGGGGCTGAAAAGTTTCCTATTGAGGCGAAAAAGACGTATTTTTGTCTGATAAACGGCCTGACGACGGGGTTGTCATTGTGGAATAACTTTGGTCTTGTGAAAATATGATCAGGCGAATGGATGTTTGTAAATTTCCGTATTATGGAACGTAGAATTGCTTTTCTGCTCTTTTTCTTGTTGTTCTTTGCGCCGTGGATGGCCGAGTCCCAGGAAATAAGCGGTCCTTGGAACGGGGTGCTGGATGCCGGGGCGAGCCGTTTGCATTTTGTCTTTCATTTCGAGCGCGATGCCGAAGGGAAGCCGGGCTGCACGATGGATATCCCGGAGCAGAACGTGAAGCAGTTCCCGGTGACGGTGGATTATTGCGGGGCGGATTCCGTGCATTTGTCGATGCCGGTCTTGGGCGCTTCGTATGCAGGGCGTTTGCAGTCGGTTCCGGGCGGGCAACAGATTGCAGGGCAGTTCCGTCAGCACGGTTATGTTTTTGTTCTGGATTTGAAGCCGGGAGCATATTTGGCGGCGCGTCCACAGACTCCGCAACCGCCTTTCGATTATGCCACCGAAGAAGTTTGCTTTTATGCGCCCGATAGTGCCCGGCTCTGCGGGACATTGACGTATCCGGTAGGCTACAGCGACAAGAAGCGGGCGCGTCTCGCCACCCCGGTCGTGTTGCTGGTTTCCGGCAGCGGGCAGCAGGACAGGGACGAGACGTTGATGGATCATAAGCCGTTTGCCGTCATTGCCGATTATCTGGCCGAGCATGGGATTGCCAGCCTGCGTTACGATGACCGGGGCGTGGGGCGGTCGGAGGGCGACCCGACCGTCACGACGACTTACACCAATATGCAGGATGCCTTGGCCGGGATCCGGTATCTCCGCCAGAGCCGGAAGTTCGGCCCGGTGGGCGTGTTGGGGCATAGCGAGGGCGGCATCATCGCGTTCATGTTAGGTGTGGAAGGCCAAGCGGATTTCTTGGTCAGCATGGCCGGGAGCGCCATTCCGGGAGACGATATCCTTGTGAGCCAGAACCGTTTGGCCTTCGAGCTGATGGGACAGCCGGATTCTTTGGTCGATGCCTATTGCGCGGTCTTGAAGCAGGTGCTGCGTTGTCGTGCGGACGGTCTCGATTTCAGCGATCCAAGGGAAGTGGTGGATAGTCTGGTCGGCGTTTGCGGTGCGGATTGCCTGCCTGCGGAGGCCCGCCTGAACTTGGCGATGGTGCTGGGCAGGGAGAATCCTTGGATTGACTTTTTTATTTCTTACGACCCGGCGCAGGCCATAAGCAAGGTGTCTTGCCCGGTGTTCGCGCTCAACGGCAGTCTGGATACCCAGGTGCTGCCGTCCGAGAATCTTCCGGTCATCGAAAGCCTGTTGCCGCCTCGTCCGGAAAACCGGGTGGTGGAATACCCGGGCTTGAATCATCTTTTCCAGCATGCCACCACCGGTTTGTCCACCGAATACGCCACGATAGAGGAAACCCTCTCGGAAGAGGTGCTTCAGGACATTGCCGATTGGATAAACGGTTTGCAACGGAAATGAGGCTTCTTTCTGCCCTCCATTAGCGACATGCGGCAACGGGCGGTTTTGCTGTGAAAGCCGAAAATATTACGTAAATTCGCGGGCTTTTCCCGGAAGGGGGAAGCCTTTGCTGTATGGCGGCCTGCCCTGTACTCATTCCTGGAGTTGGCTGAAGGAGGGCGTTTTTGCGCCAGCGGGATGCGTTGGGATGGGGTCGGCCATGGCATCGTGTTCGGAATCGAAAAAAAGCAAGAAAAATGAAAGAATACCAGAAAGTATTATGCATTGCCGGGAGCGAATGCCTGGGAAGTTCCGGCGTGCAGGCCGATTTGAAGGCTATTTCCGCCTGCGGGGCGTTCGGCGCGGGAGCTTTGACCTGCTTGGTCAATATGAGCACGACCAAAGTGAAGGACATCATGCCTTTGCCGGAAGATTTCGTGACCAGTTCGATCCGTTCGTTCCTGGACGATGTGAAAGCGGATGCGATCAAGACCGGGATGCTGTTTACCAAGCCCTTGATAGACAGGATTGGGTCTACGCTTCTCGATTACCCGGAGATTCCCAAAGTGGTGGATCCGGTCATGGTGGCTGCCACAGGAGACCGTCTGATTGAATTGGAGGCGATTGAAGCCTACAAGGAAAGCATGTTCCCGGTAGCCACGCTGATTACGCCTAACTTCAAGGAAGCCTGCCTGTTGCTTGGGCATGAGTTCGGCAAGGAAGACTTGCAGGCGGATATGGATTACCTGTGCCGTTGGGGCAATGCCGCTATCGTGAAGTCTTTCCATCAGGATGGCAAGTTCATGGATGTGTTCAGCAGCGGCCAGGGACAGCCTTTGCGCCTGTTTGAAAAGCGTTTCATCGAAACCAAGAACGTGAACGGCACCGGCTGCACCTTCTCCTCTTCGATTGCGGCCTTCATTGCCCGTGGGTTCGTCTTGGAAGAGGCTGTGGCACATGCGGAAGACTATATCGGAAAGGCTATCGAGGAAGGTTCCAAGTATCATTTCGGGGCAGGGAACGGGCCGGTATGCCATTTTTACAACGAAATGCCGCTTTGATTCCGTCTTGCTTTTGCGCTCTATATTCCGTAACTTTGGATGCACCGAAGATAGGATGTGTACTCGTGAACGGAGGTTGGCATCGCCGAAATCCTTTTTCCGATGCCGCCTTTGAGTCCGAATCGGTCATTAGACTTTGGGTAGATGGCCCGCTTATGTCATGCAGCACGATGCGGGCAGAAGCGAGCAAGATGCCCGAAAGCATTGTCCTCGGCATCGGAAACGGACTCAGCGAGTCTAAAGACCGATTCGGGTTGAATGTTAAACCAAACAAGAAAGGAGTGCGTTATGAGCAAAATTGGAATCGTGGTAGCGATGGACAAGGAATTTGCTTTGTTCGAAAAGCTTTTGGACGAGAAGAAAGACATTTCTTCGGCAGGTTTCAAGATCATGACCGGCCGTATGGACAACAAGAAGATTTGTTTGATGACCTCCGGAATCGGCAAGGTGGCGGCAGCTACCGGTATCAACTTGCTCCGTTCGTTGTACCAGCCCGATATGGTGGTCAATTCCGGTGTGGCAGGCGGTTTGGGCGAAAATTTGAAGACGGGCGATGTGATTGCCGGGACCGAATACGTTTATCATGACGTGGATTGCGGTCCGGGCAACGAATACGGCCAGGTGCAAGGCTTCCCGGCCCGTTTCAAGGCGGATGCCCGTCTGTTGGAAGCCGTTTCCCGCCAAGGGATTCGTTCCGGTCTTTTCTGCACGGGCGATCAGTTCATTTCCGACCCGGAACAGTTGAAGAAGATAAGGAAGCATTTCCCGGAAGTGCAGGCGGTGGATATGGAAAGCGCGGCTATGGCGCAGGTTTGCTATATCTGGAACATTCCTTTCCTTTCGTTGCGGATTATCAGCGATACGCCGGGGCGGCATGAGGATAACTTGGGCCAGTATTACGACTTCTGGAAGCAAGCGCCGGAACAGAACTACGAGCTGCTGCGTTCCTTGATACCGGAACTGTAGGTCTGAATCTCGGGTAGCATGGAAACGCAACATGTTCTGCTGGCGTTCGCCTTGACCCTCTTTGCCGGTTTGAGCACGGGTATTGGCAGCTTGCTGTCGTTGATAGCCAAGCGGACCAATACCCGTTTTCTTTGCGCCTCGTTAGGGTTCTCGGCAGGTATCATGATTTATGTCTCGTTCATGGAAATGATGCCGGAGGCGCGAGTCCGCTTGGCGGAAGCCTACGGGGAAAAGCCGGGGCTGCTGTACCTGATTTTGGCCTTTTTCGGAGGCATCGCGCTGATCAATCTGATAGACTTCTTGGTTCCCGAATCCTTGAACCCGCACGAAATGCACGAGATGCGGGACGATACTCGTCAGGCCGAGCAGCGTTTGCGCCGGACGGGTCTGTTGGCGGCTTTGACGATAGGCATCCATAATTTCCCGGAAGGGATTGCTACCTTTACTTCCGCTTTGGGTTCGCTCGATATCGCGATTCCTATCGCGCTGGCGATTGCCATCCATAATATTCCCGAGGGTGTGGCGGTGGCCGTGCCGATATATCATGCCACCGGCAGCCGCAAGAAAGCTTTCTGGGCTTCGTTTGCTTCCGGCCTGGCCGAACCGGCGGGAGCCTTGATAGCCTATGCTTTCTTGCTGCGCTTCTGGAATCCGGTACTGACCGGCATCGTGTTGGCGGTGGTGTCGGGCATCATGGTATTCATTTCGCTGGACGAGCTTCTGCCCAGTGCCGAACGTTACGGCAAGCATCATATCTCGATAGCCGGCTTGGTGGCAGGCATGGCGGTGATGGCCGTCAGCCTGTATCTGTTGTGATTCCTTTATTCTAGTGGCATGATTATGCCGGTAGTATTATGCTGATGGCATAATCTTTGATGGACTGAAACTATTTGTTTGAAAATAAGTGTAAAACGGGATTATTTGTTGGGGACAAGGATGGAGCCGTCTTTCAAGAGGACGACTTCCCCGATTTGGGGGATGACGACCGGCAGCGAGTCCCGTTCTTTCATTTTCCGGGCGTTCGACAAGGGTTCGTCCCAGGGATGCCGGGCCAGCGCGTATTTGGAATGATGCACCGTCAGGATATGGCTGGCACCGATTTCTCGGGCGGTTCGGCTCATGAATTCCGGCATCAGGTGGATGTATTTCCAGGCTTTGTTGTACTGCCCGTTTTCCATGATGGCCCAGTCGATAGGGGCGAATTCCTTGCCGATTTCCGCAAAATGGGTATCGTAGCCTCCGTCTCCGGCTATGTAAATCTTGCGGGACGGGCATTCTAGCAGGAACGAGGCCCAGTGGGTCGGGTTCCGTTGCAGGCTGCGTCCGGAGAAATGCCGGGTCGGGCGGCAGTAGACTCGCCATCCGCTGTCCAAAACAGCCTCTTCGTACCATTCCAATTCAATCAGTTGTTCGGGTGCAAAGCCCCATCGCTCAAAATGCTGTCCCACGCCTAAAGGGCAGATGACTTTTCCGATCCGGTCTTTGAGCGCTTTCACGGTATGGTAATCCAGATGGTCCCAATGGTCGTGGGAGATAACAAGGTAGTCGATGCCCGGCATGTCTTCGGGTTTGTAAACTTCGCTGCCGGGAAAGGCTTTGTTGGCGAAGCGGACAGGGGAGGCTTGGCAGAACACGGGGTCAATCAGGAATCTTTTCCCTTCGTTCTGAATTAGATAGGAAGAATGCCCGAACCAGACGAGGCAGTTCAGATCGGGGTCGAGCCGGTGCAAATCGGTCTTGACGGCTTCTATCGGCATCGGCGGCTTTATGCCGGGCGTTTTCGCGAATACGAATTTCCAGAGCTTGCCGATGAAGTTGCCTTTGAGGCTGTCGGGCGAAGCCGGGACGGGATGCAGGTTCTGGAATTGGCCGTTCTTGTAGTAGGGGGATTTCTCGATTCTCGCCAAGCGTTCGCCTTTGGGCAGCTGTCCGAAGCGGGGACTGTGCATGAAGAGGGCGATGCCGATAGCTGCTGCCGCGATTATTCCTAAGAAAATGAATGCCATCCGTTTTAATTTCTTTCGCCTTGCCATAGGGGGGCAAAGATAGCGAAAGTCGAGTGCCATGCAAAAGGAGCTTGCTCAGTTTTGCATGGCCGAGACGCATCCTATCT
>JADIMZ010000051.1 GCA_017694335.1 Candidatus Pullibacteroides excrementavium | reverse complement strand
CCATCGGAGCATGGAGCGCGTTGGGAACGCAGATATTCAGCACATCTATTTCCGAATGGGCATCGAGCATGGCATCCAAATCCTTGTAGAAAGGTACCTGATAGGCATCGATTCCCAAATCTTCCTTGGGCTTTATATCGCATAAGGCTATCAGGCGGCTTTCGGGATTGCGGCATACCATTTCGGCATGGCGCTTTCCGATATGGCCGCAGCCCACTATCGCAAACTTGACCATGGCATTCTTGTCGTTTCGTTTTCTTGCGAGGGTTCAGGGTCGGGAAAACGGAAGCCCGCCCTGCCTCGCCGGGCTGCAAAAGTACGGCAAGGGGGCTTCTTTCGCAAACTTTCGCAAAAGGGGAAATTCAAAATACTTTGCTACCTTTGCTAATTTGTATAGCGCTCTGATGCCTTTGGCGAGATGCCCTTTGGCGGCTGGTTCAGTAACAGGCCATGCGGGTCTGCGTTGAATCGGGCTTCACATGGAGCGGATTTGTTTCGGCTTCGCTGTGGCATAACGATGGAATAAGATAAGATAGAAATCCGGATATGAAAAAATCGTTTTTCCTGCTGGCCCTCTTGGCCATGCTTTTCAGTTCCTGCAAATACGAAGTGCCGGTTCTGCCCGGTTCGGGCGGGAAGACCTGCGAAATCATTGTCGTGACCCCGAAAGAACAATGGGAAGGCCCGGTGGGCGACACGCTGCGCTATTGGTTCATGCGGGTGCAGCCGGGATTGAACCAGCCCGAGCCGTATTTCAATTTAGTCAATATCGTACCTAAGGCTTTCAACGAGAGCGAGATGTTCCAGCACCACCGCAACGTGTTCATTGTGGAGTTCGACACCGCCGATGCGCCGAAAGTGGATGTGATCCAGGACTTATGGGCTTTCCCGCAAGTGGTTGTCAAGTTCACAGTTCCTGACCGGCAGACATTCTACGATTTGTTCGCTCCGCGCAAGGAAGCCTTGATGCAGGCCATCTACGCCAAGGAATACCAGCGTATCCAGCGGGCGTTCAAAGGCGTGGAGGAAATCGAGGTCTTGGAGAAGCTTCGCCGTTGGTACGGTTTCGAGATGATTTTCCCCGATGGATTCGCCTTTGCCGGATCCCGTTCCGATTTTGCCTGGATCCGCAAGGAAAGCAAGGATTACGGCCAGGGAATCATTTTTTCGATATACCCTTACACGGGATTGGAAGTGTTCGAGCCGGAGAACATCATTTCTCAGCGGAACCGGATGTGCCAGAACGTGCCCGGTCCGGCCGAGGGTTCGTATATGACCACCGAGACCCGTTTTCCGGAATACGCTCCTTTTTCCAAGACCATCAACCTGAACGGGATGTATGCGGTCGAAACTCGTGGTTTGTGGCGATTGGAAGGCGATTTCATGGGCGGTCCGTTCGTGAACTACGTCTTTGTGGACACGGCCAACCAAAGGACCATCATGCTGGATGCCTACCTCTATTCTCCCCGCAAGCCCAAACGCGATCTGCTGGTGCAGATGGAGAGTGTGGCCAGGAGCTTCAAGTTCTATACGCCGCCGGTGGCCGATTCCACGGCGAACCAGGTAACGGGCAAGGCGGATGCGGCGCTTTCAGCGGGCAAGTAAGGGTTTGGTCGGGCGGAAGCCACGGATGTAGCGTATGGCCCGGCGAATTTGCAGAAAGCGTTTTGAGCAAAAGCAATTTTACAATATAAAGACAGCAAACGTATGCTTATTATTGGAATCACAGGCACTTTGGGTGCAGGCAAGGGCACGGTAGTGGAATATCTCAGGACCCAGCGGCAGTTCGCGTACTTTTCGGTGCGACAGTTCCTGATGGAGGAAGTCCATCGTCGGGGCATGGAGCCGAACCGGGATTCGCTGACCTTCGTGGCTAACGATTTGCGCCAGAAACACTCCCCTTCCTATATCGTAGACGAGCTTTACAAGCAGGCGGTCGAACATGGGGGCAATGCCATCATCGAGAGCATACGGGCGGTGGGCGAAGTGGAATCCTTGCGCAAGAAAGGTTCTTTCGTGTTGGTAGCGGTCGATGCCAAGCCGGAACTGCGTTACGAGCGTATCCAAAAACGGGGTTCGGAAACCGACCATATCGATTTCGAGACTTTTCTGGCCAACGAGAAGCGGGAAATGGAGAATACCGACCCTAACAAGCAGAACCTCAAGGCCTGCATGCGGATGGCCGATATCCGTTTGGAGAACAACGGCAGCTTCGACGACCTGCACCACGAGATAGACCGTTTCCTGGAAAACTTGCAGGACGACGCACCCAAGCACGAGCGTCCGTCCTGGGACGAGTATTTCATGGACCTTTGCCATAGCGTTGCCTTGCGGGCCACCTGCAACCGGGGGCGCAGCGGCTGCGTTATTGTCAAGGACAAGCAGATTTTAGTGACGGGCTATGTGGGTTCGCCCTCCCACCTGCCCCACTGCGACGAGGTGGGCCATCTTTTCCGCAAGATTTTGCACGAGGACGGGACCATCACGACCCATTGCGTCCGGACGGTCCATGCCGAGCAGAACGCCATCTGTCAGGCGGCTCGCCGGGGCGTGGCCTTGGAAGGCAGCACCTTGTACTGCACGATGACCCCCTGCCGCACCTGCGCGATGCTGATTATCAACTGCGGCATCAAGAAGGTGGTGGCCGAATACAAATACCATGCCGGAGCCGAATCCGAGGAAATGTTCAAGATGGCCGGCGTGGAACTCCAATACGTCCACGACGAGATCCTGCAGTACTCCCGGCAGAAGTAGTAATTAGCTGCACGCATGAAAACCGTCAATCACTGCTGACGCATCTTTTCCCGGAACTCCCTGGGTGTCAATCCGGTATTTTTCTTGAAAAACTTGGTGAAGAAAGAGGCATCCGGGAAGTTGAGGTAGTCGGATACCTGTCGGACGGAATGGGTCGAGACCCGGAGCAGGTTGCGGGCTTCCACGGTCACGTATTCGTCGATCCAGCGGTTGGCCGTCTTGCCCGATACGGCTTTGACAGAAGCACTCAGGTATTTGGGCGTCACGCAGAGCTTGTCGGCATAAAAGTCCACTCTCCGCGATTGGCGGTAGTTCTGGGCTACCGCTTGGGTGAAGCGGAAATACAAGTTGAAGTCCCTATTGTTGTCCAACGGCCTGACTTCCATATAGGAACTTACAATCATGGCCATCTGGTAGGCGGCCGCCTGCATCAGAGACCTTAGCATCTCGAACTTGAACGGGCGTTCCGGAAGGTGCGAGGCTTGGAGCAACTGCGTATGCAGATTCTCGATGAGCTTGGTCTCGGATGGCAGAATTCGGACAAGCGGTTGTTTCTGCGCCTCCAGCATCAGGCTCCATAGGTTGCTGTATTCCACTATGGCATTTTTGAGAAAGTTCCGGGTGATGCCGATACCGATGCCATTGCTGTTTTCCTTGAGGTATTCTATCTGCACCATGCGTCCCGGTGCAACCAGAATCAGGCTTCCCCTCCCTGCTTTGAAGCTTTGTCCGTCTATTTTGAACAATACCGATCCTCGTGTGCAGAGCGCTACGAAAACCATGTCCATTCGCTGGGCCGAAGGCCTTTTTTCCACGACTTGCCGCAAATTCCGGCCAATGAAGATTTCCTTTTCAATCAGCCCCCAGTCGGACTGGTCCACGTCCAAATCTTGGATTTCGGGAATTTCAGAGCCGGTTTCTTCGTTGGAAAACCCGCCGGGCAGGACTTCGGTATGTTTTTTTTCTTTTTGCATTTTCTTGCTTTGCATGTTTTAAGGTTGAGGTTCTGCTTTTGTATTGTTTAATAGCTTGCAATCAGTGGTTTGTGTTTAGTGTTGCAAAGGTATGCGATTTTTCGATGCGAAAGAGCGTGCAAGAAGAAACTGTCCATTTCTTGCGAAAAACCGACCTTGCCGGTATTTCCCTTCCTATGGAATTTTGCAGCCGTTTCGATACGCCGTTGGAAAGCGGTTCGGAGAAGCCCTCCATGCCCTTCTTCGCTTGACGGCGAGGAACGATGAAGGCCTGCCAACTCGATAGAAAACATGCAAAATATGAATACCAACAAGAAAATTCTGATTCTCTGCTTGCCCTTGCTGCTGTCTGCCTGCAAGGAAAGCCGTATCGTGTCGCCGATGCCGTCCGGGGTGTCGGTCAAAGTGATGCAAATCGATGACAGCCGGGTGCAATACGAACAGAACTATTCCGGAACGGTCGAGGCCGGGTACTCCGTCCCCCTCAGCTTCCAGGCCGCCGGCAACCTACAGCAGGTCCTGGTTTCGGACGGGCAAAGCGTGCGCCAAGGCCAGTTGCTGGCCAGCCTCGACCCGGTATCGCTTCAAAGCGCTTACGATGCCGCCAAAGCGGTCTTGGAGCAAGCTGAGGATGCTTACCGGCGTTATGAAAGCCTGCACAAGAAAGGCAGCATGACTGATCTGCAATGGATGGAAGTGCAAACCAAGCGGCAACAGGCGCTTTCGATGGAAGCCATTGCCCGACGGAATCTGGAACACGCGGCACTGAAAGCCCCGGTAGATGGCATCGTGGCCGCCAAAGATATCGAAGCCGGCATGAACGTCGTACCCGGCGTGCCGGTTTTGAAGATTCTCGGCATCGACCGGGTGGATGTCAAGATTCCGGTTCCCGAAAACGAGATAGCCCGGACGCGGATCGGGCAGGAGGCCAGCGTCAAAGTGCCAGCTCTGCAAAACCGGCTGTTCCAAGGAGTGATTACAGAGAAAGGCATCAGCGCGAACCCTGTTTCCCGTACCTATGATGTCAAGATTGCCATAGAGAATCCCGATCACGCCCTGATGCCGGGCATGGTATGCAAGGTGGACATCGCCGATAGCAGCCGCTATCCCTCCGGCATCGTAGTGCCCAACAACTGCATCCAGATTGACTATGCCGGGCATGCTTTCGTCTGGGTGGCCCAGGATGGCGTGGCTGCCAAGCGAAGGATCCGGGTTGGCGGCTTGACGGAGAAAGGTACTTTGGTAAGCCAAGGTCTGGAAAAGGGGGAACTCCTGATTGTGGAAGGCAGCCAAAAAGTGAGCGAGGGTTCCAAAATCGTAGTAAAGTAAAACTTTTGATAACTCTGTAAAAACATTCAGGATGAAAATTATAGAATGGGCAATGCGCCATCGCCAATTAATAATCCTCATCGTGGTTATCGCCATGATTTTCGGGGCTTATTCCTTGGTGGTGATGCCCAAGCAGGAATTCCCAGTCTTCACGATACGTCAAGGCGTGGTGGTGGCGGTTTATCCCGGTGCCAGTTCGGAACAGGTGGAGGAGCAAATCGCCAAGTCCTTGGAATCCTATGTGTTCTCTTACGAGGAAGTGGACAAGGAGAAGACCACCACGATCTGTCGCGACGGCATGGCCATCATGATGCTCAATCTGGACGAGGATATCAATACGATTGAAAAGAACGACTTCTGGGCCAAGTTCAAGGAAGACTTGCAAGCGTTCAAGATGAAGCTGCCCCAAGGCGTGCTGGCCCTGCTGACGATAGACGATTTCGGGGAAACGTCCTCGCTTCTCTATACGATTGAATCAAAGGATAAAACCTATCGCGAGTTGGAGCAATACTTGGATGAGTTGGAGGCACGTCTGAGGAACATAGAATCCATTAGCAAGCTCAGCCGCTACGGCGCCCAGCAGGAGCAAGTCACGGTTTATCTGGACCAGGCCAAGCTGGCGCGTTACGGCATGGGGATGCCCACTCTGGCCGCCCGTTTGTTCTCCCAAGGCTTCACCTCGGCTAGCGGCAAGGTGGAAAACGGCCAATTGGTGGCTCCGGTGCATATTGCGGCTTCCTTTGCCGCCGAACGGGATCTGGAGGAACAGATCGTCTACGCCGACCCTATGGGCAATGTGGTCAGGCTCAAGGATGTGGCTCGTGTCGTTCGGGAATATCCGTCCCCTTCTTCTTATATAGAGTCCAATGGGACCAAATGCGTGATGCTCTCGATTGAAGCCCGTCCAGGCTACAATATCGTGGATATGGGACGGGATGCCAAGAAAGTGATTGCCGACTACCAGAAAGAGCTGCCGGAAGACGTGCATTTTTTCTGCGTGACCGACCAAAGCCATGTGGTCAACGAATCGGTCTCCACTTTCCTGAAAGAGTTGCTGATAGCTATCGGCGCGGTGATTCTGGTGGTGGTCTTGCTGATGCCGATGCGGGTGGCGATGGTTTCGGCATCCACGATACCGATTACGATTTTTATCAGCCTTGGCCTTTTCTATCTCTGTGGGATAGAATTGAATACGGTGACTTTGGCCGCCCTGCTGGTTACGTTAGGGATGATTGTGGACAACTCGGTGGTCATTGTGGACTGCTATATGGAGCGTCTGGACGAAGGGTGTTCCCGCTGGCATGCATCGGCATCGAGCGCGACCGAGTTCTTCAAGTCCATTCTCTCGGCCACCTTGGCGATCAGTATCACTTTCATACCCTTTTTGTTCACCTTCAAAGGCACATTTTTGGACTTTATCCTGTCTTTCCCCTGGGCTATCAGCATTACTTTGGGCATCTCGCTTCTGGTGGCGGTCTTGCTGGTGCCCTACATGCAATATGCGTTTATACGGAAAGGTTTGAAGCAGAAAGAATTGGAAAAGCCCCGCAGGCATCGTTCCTTTTTGGATATAGTGCAGGCCGGCTATGAATGGCTGCTAGCGCGTTGTTTCCGGCATCCGGGCCGAACGATGGCCGTGGGCGTGCTTTCGGTGGCCTTGGGTTTCGGGCTCATGACGCTCCTGCCCAACCGGCTTTTCCCGACGGCCGAACGTAACCAGTTTGCGGTGGAGATTTACCTTCCGGCAGGGACAGCCTTGGAAACGACCGCGCAAGTAGCTGACAGTCTGGAGCAAATTCTGTCTAACGATCCGAGAGTGGTTTCCGTGACCAAGTTCGTGGGCAGCGGTTCGCCCCGTTTTCAGGCCACCTATGCCCCCCAGCTTGGCGGAAGCAGTTTCTCGCAATTTATTGTCAATACGACAGGCCCGGAAGCCACTGAGGCTGTCTTGGATCAGTATGCCAATCTCTATACCGATTATTTCCCGATGGCGCAGATTCGTTTCAAGCAGATGGACTATTGCGTGGCGGCCAGCCCGATTGAAGTGGAACTTCACGGGGACAACCTGGCGGAACTCAAACGGATGGCCGACAGCGTGCTGTATGTGTTCCACAATACCGAAGGCCTTTGCGTGATCCGTTCTTCGTATGAAGGCATGCTGCCCGGCGTACAGGTGGATGTGAACAAGGATGAAGCCAACCGGCTGGGTATCAATAAGTCCTTATTGGCCACCACGATTGCCTTGCAGACCGGCCAGGGCGTGCCCATCACCACGCTGTGGGATGGCGATTATCCGATGAAGGTGGTTATCCGTTCCGAACATGAGAAGGAAGAAAGCTTTACCGATTTGGAAAACGGCTTTCTGCCCACGTTGCCCGGCGGCCAGCCGGTACCGGTCCGCCAAGTTGCCAGCGTGAGTCCGGATTGGACCGAAGGCTGCGTGGTACGGGAAAACGGGATCCGGACGCTGACCATTTCGGCGGACGTGGCTCGGGGCTACAATATCAACGAGCGCACGGAAGCTTTAGCGGCGCAGTTGGACAAGATGAAACTGCCGCAAGGCATGAGCCTCACCTACGGAGGGTCGCGGGCCATCGACGAGGAAAACGTGCCTCGGATCTTGAGCGGGCTGTTCATTGCCATTGCGATTATCTTCTTTATCCTGCTGTTTCATTTCAAGCAGATTAATATGGCTTTGCTGGTGTTGGTTTCGATGAGCCTTTGCGCTTTCGGGGGCTTTTTCGGGCTTTGGATCATGGGCAAGGATTTCAGCTTGACCGCGATACTTGGCTTTGTGTCCTTGATGGGAATCTTGGTCCGTAATGGCATTATCATGATGGATTATGCCCAGCAGCTTCGAAAGGAAGAGCATTTGAGCGTCTATGAAGCGGCCATGCATGCAGCCAAGCGGCGGATGCGGCCCATTTTCCTGACCTCGGCGGCGGCTTCGATGGGCGTTGTGCCGATGATTCTGGGCGGCAGCGGGCTTTGGTCTCCGATGGGTACGGTGATTTGTTTCGGTTCTCTGATTTCGATGATTCTGGTCGTGACCGTTTTGCCGGTAGCTTACTGGTTGGTTTTCAGACGGGTTGATAAGAAAGCCGGGAAGCCTGCGCTGAAACCGATAGAGGCGGTTTGTCCGGCAGAAGCGGGGCTTGCATCCGTTCGGGTTTCCGAGGCTTCTTCTCGATCCGGGTCAGGCATGGCTTTCGGCAGGCAGACCATCACTCATAGCTTGACCATGCTGACGCTATCTGTATTTTTCGTCTTTTCCGGCCTTATGCCGGCTTCGGCCCAGCCTAAGCCATTGAGCCTGGAAGAGTGCCAGCAATTGGCCTTGCAACATAATGTCAAGATGAAAAATGCTCTCTTGCAAGTGGATATGGCCAAGGCGGACCGCCAAGCCAATATTTCGCATTTCTTTCCTTCCGTGCAGGCTACGGGGATGGGTTTCATTGCCAATAAAGGGGTTCTAGGCGGCCAGGTAGGCGATTTTGTAAATATCCCGACTTCGATGGCCGAGATGGCGCCGGGGTTGACCGGCTTTCTGGGGCAGTATCTGCCGCCGGAACTGCTGGCTTCATTGGAACAGAGCATCTTGGGACCTTTGGAACAGGATTTGACCGAACTCAAGAATACCGAAGTGGGCATTTTGGATAAAGGACTGAGCGGCGCGGTGACGGCGGTGCAGCCGGTCTTTTTGGGCGGGCAGCTGGCCAACGCGCAGAAACTCTACCGGGTAGCGGAACAGGTCAAGACCTACCAGTTGCAGCAAAGCCATGACGAGGTGCTGCTGACTGTGGAGAAATACTACCGCCAGCTTATCGGCTTGCAGGAGAAGCAGAAGACAGTCCAGAGCATGGATAGCCTGCTGGGCAGCCTTTTGGAAGATGTGGACGAGGCGGTAGCCGTCGGGGTCAAGAACCGCAACGATTACTTGCAGGTGCAGCTCAAGGCCAACCAGGTGCGCAGCGGCTTGCTCCAGGTGCGCAATGGCATCGATTTGAGCAAAATGCTATTAGGCCAGTACATAGGCATGGAACCGGACAGTTTTTATATCCAGCCGTTGCCGGAGGAGGTTCTCCCCTTGCCTGCTTCCTGCAAGGTCGACCATAAACAGGCTCTTTACCAGAACCTGAATTTTATGATGTTGCAGAAGAACGTGGAAGCCAATAAGTTGAAAAAGCGGCTGGCTTTGGGGCAGAATCTGCCCACGGTAGTTGTCGGCGGCGGTTTCGCCTACCATAACTTTTTGGAAAAGATAGACCGTTCGTTCTGGTTCGGTTCGGCAGCGGTCAACATTCCGATCAGCCAGTGGTGGGGAGGCGGTTTGCAGATGAAGAAGGCAAAGCTGGCCTTGCAGGAAGCCGAGAACCTCCGGGACGATACGGGCGAAATGCTGGTTTTGCAAATGCAGCAGTATTACAACCAGTTGGAAGAATACTACGAACAGGTTCAGGTCTCCAAGGAATCCATTGAGACGGCCGAGGAGAATTACCGGATGCAGCACGATGCCTACGAGGCGGGTTTGGCTACGATGACGGAGCTTCTGAATGCCAGCAGCCTGCTGCAGCAGAGCCGGGAACAGTATTCGGCTGATTATACCCATTATATGTTGAAACGCATGGAGTACTTGTATGCCACCGGACAGTACGGGCCAGGCCAATTGGTCATCGACCCGTCCAAAGGAGTCGTGGCGAGGGATTCTTGCTCGTTCCGATAGCCGGAGGGCGGCTTGGGGCTGATGCCCGGCAGCCGCCTTTGGGTTATTCCTTCTTTTTCCTTTTTCCTCTGCGGCAAGCGGCCTCTTTCCCATGGGCCGCTGCTTGCGGGGGATTCGTGTTCCGGCTTCGTCGGGATTCCGCTTTTCAAAGCTTCGTTTATTACGGAAAATTTGGCTATCTTTGCGAAATATTTCGCGAGGACGGATTGCACCTTGACATCGGGCAAGGTGTCTTTTTTTGTCCGAGCGAGGCTTGAAGAGCATGATTCCGCGGAGCGTGTCCGGGACGGGCGCGTATCTGTGGCGATGGGTTCATTAAAAAAAGAAGAAAAATAACGGGACAAGGCTGATACAGAGGACGTTTGACGCATAAAGAGACAGACATCCGGCCTTTCCCTTTTTTGTTGTTTAACGCAAAACTGGCAAGAAAAAATATACTCTATATGGTAAAGAAAATTTCCCATGTGGACAAGCAAGACGTGGTAGTCAAGTTTGTCGGCGACTCCGGAGATGGTATGCAGCTGATTGGTACCCTGTTCTCCAACGCCGCTGCCTTGGCGGGCAACGACCTTTCCACATTCCCTGATTATCCAGCCGAAATCAGGGCCCCGCACAATACAATCGCCGGGGTTTCGGGCTTCCAAGTTCATGTAGGTTCAACGGCCATCACCACTTCAGGTGACCAATGCGATGTATTGGTGGCCATGAACCCGGCTTCGTTGAAATCGAATCTGAAGTGGGCCAAGAAAGGAGCCACGATTATCGTGGACGCGGACACTTTCACCGACGAAGCCTTGATGAAAGCCGATTACAAGTCGAATCCTCTGATTGATGGAAGCTTGTCTTCGTACAATGTGGTTCCCGCTCCTATCACTACCCTGTCGCACAAGGCTTTGGAAAGTGACGGCTTGGACCATAAGACGATTGAGAAGACCCGCAACATGTTCGCGTTGGGGATGATTTATTATATCTTCGACCGGGATATGACGACCACCGTGCATTTCTTCGAAGCCAAGTTCGCCAAGAAACCGCAGATGATCGCCATAAACAAGAAGGTGATGGAAGCCGGGCATAATTATGCCGAAGCGGCCGAAATCGTGGAATCCACTATCCATGTAGGGCCTGCCAAGATGGAAAAAGGCCGTTACCGGAATATCACCGGGAACGTGGCCACCGCTTGGGGGCTGTTGGCGGCAGCTGAAAAATCGGGCCGTCCTTTGTTCCTCGGATCCTATCCTATCACGCCGGCTACCGATATCCTGGTGGAAATCACCAAGCGTCGCGACTTGGGCGCGAAAGCCTTCCAGGCGGAAGACGAAATTGCCGGTATCTGCTCCACCATCGGGGCCAGCTTTGCCGGTTCGCTGGCTTGTACCTCTACTTCCGGTCCCGGACTTTCGTTGATGAGCGAGGCCTTGGGTCTGGCGGTGATGGCCGAATTGCCTGTCGTTGTCGTGGACGTGCAGCGTGGCGGTCCTTCCACCGGTCTTCCTACCAAGTCGGAACAGTCCGATTTGTATCAGGCTTTGTTCGGACGCAACGGGGAAGCTCCGTTGATTGTCATTGCTTCTTCCACGCCGGCCAACTGCTTTAATTTCGCTTACGAGGCGGCTCGCTTGGCGATGGAACACATGACGCCTTGCATCCTGCTTTCGGACGGTTCGCTGGGGAACGGTTCCCAGTTGTTCCGGATTCCGAAGATGGCCGACATGCCGGCTATCAACCCGCCTATCGTTCCGGCCAACGACCCGAATTTCAAGCCCTACCTCCGCAATCCGGAAACCTTGGTCCGCGGCTGGGCGCTGCCGGGAACCGAAGGCCTGCGTCACCGTATCGGCGGTCTGGAAAAAGAACATATCACGGGCAATGTGTCCACCGATCCTTTAAACCACGCCTTGATGTCGCGTCTGCGTCGGGAAAAGGTGGAAAAAGTGGCCGATGATATTCCGGAACAGACTTTGATGGGTGAAAAGGATGCCGACTTGCTGGTTGTCAGCTGGGGCGGGACCTACGGTGCGGTGAGCACGGCGGTCAAGATTCTTCAGGAACAAGGCAAGAGCATCGCTTTGGCTCATTTCAATTATATCATGCCATTGCCCAAGAATACCTTGGATGTATTGGAAGGCCACAAGAAGATTGTGGTATGCGAGCTGAACCAAGGGCAGTTTGTCAACTACCTGCGTGGCCGGTTCGACCATCTGCACATGACGCAGTACAACAAGATTCAAGGTTTGCCTTTCACGGTAACGGAACTGGTGGATCATTTCAAACAGCTGTTGGCTCAATAACTTGGCGGAAAAGCCATTGCCGCTCGATGAAGAACGGCGGGGCTTTGTTCGGTTCAATCAAAAACAAGAGAAAAAATGAAAATCGCCATAGAAAAATCACCGGTCGAATTGACAAAGCAGGATTTTGCCAGCGACCAAATGGTAAAATGGTGTCCGGGTTGCGGTTCGCACGCTATCCTGGCTGCCATGGAAAACATTTTCCCTGAAATCGGTTACAAGAAGGAAAAATACGTCAATGTTTCGGGTATCGGCTGTTCTTCCCGCTTCCCTTATTATGTGAATACCTATGGTTTCCATGGTATCCACGGTCGTGCCAACGCAATCGGGACCGGGGTCAAGATTTCCAATCCCGGCTTGAGCGTATGGATCAGCACGGGCGACGGGGACTCCTTGGCTATCGGGGGTAACCATTTCATCCATATCATCCGCCGTAACATGGACGTGAACATCATCCTGTTCAACAACCAGATTTACGGTCTGACCAAGGGGCAGTACTCGCCTACTTCGCCCATGGGAGCCATCACCAAGACATCCCCGATGGGAACCATCGAGCATCCGTTCAATCCGGGGGAATTGGTTATCGGTTCTCAAGGCACTTTCTTTGCCCGTGTGCCGGACAACAATATCAAGCTGATGTCGCAGGCCATGCGCGAAGCGGCCAAGCACGATGGTTGCGCGGTTATCGAAGTGTTGGACAACTGCGTTATCTTTAACGACAAGGCGCATGCGGCCATTACTGGCAAGGATGTTCGCGATGATCACCAGCTGATTCTGGAACATGGCAAGCCGATGATTTTCGGCCGGGATCGCAACAAGGGCATCCGTCTGAACGGCACTCGTCTGGAAGTGGTTGAAATCGGCAAGGACGGTATCACGGAGCGCAATATCCTGGTTCATGACCAGTATTCGCAGGATCCGGGTATCCATTTGATGCTGGCCAAGATGCACTTGCCGGAATTTCCGGTAGCAATGGGTGTGATTCGTTCAGCTCCGGCAGCCACCTACAACCAGCTGCTGGAAGACCAGATCGAAAAGGCCAGGAAAGAGTCGAAGATCAAGTGCATGGATGACCTGCTCAATAGCGGCGACACTTGGGAAATCAACTAATGGATTGCAAGGGGAATCCGTCTTTGCATCGTTGCGGTGCAGTGATTGAATGAAAGAGGATTCTCTCTTTTGAGAAGTCCTTGGTAGAATTGTGAAATCTGAAGTTTTGAGGATTCACGATACTATCAAGGGCTTTTTCTTTTTAAGAAGTTGTTCGCGCTATGGTTTGCGCAAATCGATGCGGCGAATTGCCTGCGAATCGATGATACTGTTTGATAATGATTCAGAAAGGCTTACCTCTTTCGGTTGCGTAGCGAAAGGATATGGATGGAAACCCCGATGGCTATCAGTGCCAGCAGGAGTTGAAGCCAAAGACGGCCGGGCAAGACGTAAAAGATGCAGAACAGCATCGAGGCCCACAGCAGGATAAGGGTGTAGGCTTTGACCCGGGCGGGAATCACTTTGTTTTCCATATAGTCCCGGATGTATTTCCCCAAATGAGGATGGCTCATCAGCCAGTCGTAGAGTCTTTGCGAGGAACGCAGCCATAGCCAGGCTGTCAGAAGCAAAAAAGGGGTTGTGGGCAGAACCGGGACGAAAATGCCGATGATACCCAGAACCAGGCTCAGGCATCCTGCCGCGATATAAAGATTCTTCTTCACAACCCCTTGTTTTCAGATGGCAATGTGATTTGTTTGTCAGCCCGCGGAGACGGATACTGCCCGCTTTTGCAGACGGCTTTTATGGGCATCTGCATTCACCTTAGGATAGACAGTGTTTCCGACAGGCCGGAGCTTTAGTGCCTGAAATGGCGGATGCCGGTGAATACCATTGCCAGGTCATGGGCATCGCAGTATTCAATGGACAGATTGTCCCGTATCGAGCCGCCGGGCTGGATAAAGGCCGTGATGCCTGCCTGGTGCGAGATTTCCACGCAGTCGGCAAAGGGGAAGTAGGCATCGGAAGCTACCACTGCCCCGTTCAAGTCGAATCCGAAATGGCGGGCTTTGGCAATGGCTTGCTGCAAAGCATCCACGCGGGAGGTCTGCCCTATTCCCGAGGCCAGCATCTGGCGGTTCTTGGCAATGACAATCGCGTTCGATTTGCTGTGCTTTACGATACGGTTGGCAAACAGCATGTCGCGGATTTCCGCTTCGGTAGCCAGTTTCTTGGTAACCGGCTTGAGCATGTCAGCGCTCTCGGCCACCGTGTCCCGGTCTTGGACAAGCACCCCGTTGAGACAGGAACGGATTATAGGATCCCCCATCTTGAAGTCGTGGTATTGCAGCAGGACGCGGTTCTTCTTGCTTTCCAACAGTTTCAGGGCTTCTTCATCGTAGGCAGGTGCCAGCAGGACCTCAAGGAAGATCTTGTTGATTTCTTCTGCCGTAGCCTTGTCAATGGGCTGGTTCGAAATCAGCACTCCGCCGAACGCGGAAACCGGATCGGCCGCCAAGGCATCCTGATAGGCTTCGAGCAGGCTCGGACGGACGGCCAAGCCGCAAGCGTTGTTATGTTTCAGTATAGCGAAAGCCGGTTCGGTTCCGAAATCCTTCATCAGAGCCAAGGCCGAATCGATATCGAGCAGGTTGTTGTAGGAAATCTCCTTGCCGTGCAGTTGTTTGAAGCATTTGTCGAGCGAACCGTAGAAAGCGCCTTTCTGATGCGGATTCTCGCCATAGCGCAAAGGGGTGGCGTTGGCCGGGATTCCGCCTAATTTCGGGCTTTCCTCTTTTTTATCCTCTTGCGCAGGCCGGGTTTCGTTCAATCCGGCAGCGGCCATTCCTGGAACAGTCATGCAGAAGTAGTTGCCGATAGCCGTGTCGTAAGCGGCGCTTTTGCGGAAGGCGTAGGCGGCAAAGTGGCGGCGTTCTTCCAAGGTGGTGGAACAGGACTTGGACAGGATGGCGGCGGCTTCGGCATAATGCTCCTTGGAAGGCACAATCAACACATCGTTGAAGTTCTTCGCACCGGCCCGGATTAGGGAAATCCCGCCTATGTCTATCTTCTCGATGATTTCGGCATCCGATGCCCCGGAGGCCAGGGTCTCTTCGAAAGGATACAAATCCACAATCACCATGTCGATTTCAGGAATCTTGTATTTCTGCATCGTGAGCCGGTCTTCTTCCAATTCCCGGCGACCCAGGATGCCTCCCATCACGCCCGGATGCAAGGTCTTGACCCGTCCTCCTAAGATGGAGGGGTATCCCGTGACCGATTCTACGGTTTCCACCGCTAAGCCTTGTTGCTTCAAAAATTCGTAAGTTCCTCCTGTCGAGTAGATTTTAACGTGATTTGCCTTCAAGACCTGAAGGATTTGCTCCAGTCCGTCCTTGTGGAAGACTGAGATCAGTGCCGATTTGATAGTTTTTTCCATATTTTCTGTTTCTACGTGCCCGGAAACCTTTTCTTTTCAGGCGTTGGCAAAAGTACGCAAAAGCTTTTACTTTTGCATGGCGGGTTCGCCGAATGAGGCGGATCGGCAGTGTGCCGGACCTGCAAATGAGGAAACGGGTCTGTATTTTTATATCATAAAGAGGGTAATTGCATGGAGCGTGTTATGGATTACGAAGTGGAAACCGCCGTGGTGATTCTGAATTGGAACGGCCGGGCTTTTCTGGAGAAGTTTCTGCCCCGGCTTATAGAGTGTACACCGGGGCCGGATACCGAAATAATTGTGGCAGACAACCATTCGAGCGATGACTCGGTGGATTTCATGCAGCGGAATTACCCGGAAATCCGGCTAATCCGGAATTCGGAAAACTGGGGGTTCGCCAAAGGCTATAATGTGGCTCTCCGGCAGGTCAAAGCCCGGTTTTTCGTGCTGCTCAATTCGGATATAGAGGTCACGCCGCGTTGGGTCGAACCGGTTATTGCCAAGATGAAGGCGGATCCCATGGTGGCGGCGGCTCAGCCGAAGCTTCTCTCCTACGATCATCGGGAACAGTTCGAGTATGCCGGAGCCGCCGGCGGTTTTATCGATTATTTGGGTTATCCTTTCTGCCGCGGACGGGTGTTCGACCAAGTGGAGATGGACCACGGGCAATACGACCAGGATTGCGAGCTTTTCTGGGCCACCGGCGCGGCCTTGTTTGTCCGGGCGGATTTGTATCTGGAACACGGCGGGCTGGACGATGATTTTTTCGCTCACATGGAAGAAATCGACTTCTGCTGGAGGATGAAGAACTTGGGATACAAGATCATGTATTATCCTCAATCGGTTGTTTACCATATTGGAGGAGGCACTTTGCCCAAGAGTTCTCCTCGGAAGACGTATCTGAATTTCCGCAACAATATGGCTTTGCTGTATAAAAATCTGCCCGACAAGGCGTTAAAACCGGTCATGCGGAAGCGGAAATGGATGGATTTGCTGGCTGCGCTGATGTTTCTGGCAAAAGGGCAAGGCGGGGATTTCAAGGCGGTGTTCAAAGCCCGTTCCGATTTCAAGGCTTGGAAACCAGCGCTGACCCGGAAGCGAGAACAGATTCCCCATCCCGGGTATTTGCAGGGCATTTACCGCAAGAGCCTTGTCCTAGCGCATTACCTGCATGGGGTGAAGCGTTTCGACCAGCTTGACATCCGTTGTTTCGACAAATAGGAACTTGTACCGAAAGCCTATTTTCACGTTTACCTGATTCTCGTCTGCCGGATTTTTAAATTTCCGGGGCGAGCGTGCATCTATTTTCGGGAAGCCCGCCTACCAGACGTACAGTTGCGGGAACACCGAAGTATCGACCGCTTTGGGGATCCGGCCTAACAGGAAGTAAGCTTTGCCGTTGTATTCCACATAATCCGCGGTGCGGAACGGGGAATTGGCGGGAATCTTTTCTGCAGGCAGGCCGACGGCAGGAATCGCATAATCCGGGTATATCAAAAGAACGGCGGGAATATCGAATATCCGCTTGGCAATCTGGCAGAACAATACTGAACGATCCCAGATATCGCCTGCGCCTTTTTTCCAAAACATCAGGTCGGGGTACAGGTAATATCCCGAAAGCCGGGCCGAACGTTTGGACTGGTAACTGAAGTTCTGGTCTATGAATGTGGACAATTGCAAGATCCGCATCTGTTGCTTTTCAATATCTGTTATTTCTTGTCTCAAATCGGCATCTTGTCTTTTTTGAATCATACTGTCGAAAGTCGGTTTGAGCCTGAACCGGAATGTCGTTTCCATCAGCTTGCTGAAAGCTTCGTCCAGATAAAGGGTCATCGGTCCGGCCGGCAAGGATGCTTCCATCTCAGCGAGCCTTTCATTGTAGACATACCCTTCAAACATTCCATATAAAGGTGCCATGCCGAAACCGGCCGGGTCTATTTGGATAGAAATCGGATGTGTGGCAAAGGCGAAAGCTTTGGAATAAGTAATCACGGAGGCTTCTCTTATCTCTCTGGATTTGAGTTGTACATCGGCTATGTAATAAGGATTTCCGTCTATCATGATATAGGGCATCCCGTAGACTTTTTCCCATACAGGCAACAAGATGACAGTAGAGCTTGTCTTTTCTGTTTTCAGCTTGCCCAATCGGGCATCGTATCCGGTCTGGTTCAGGATAAAGACGGTGAACCCCAGATTCTCTCCATGCTTGCCTTTGGCAAACATCTGGTCGGCAAAGGCTCGGACCATTTGGTAGTATTGGTAATCGTTCAGTTTCAATTCTTCTTTGAATTGGTAAAGTTGAGCGGTCACCGCCGCATGGTTTTCATTCGACAAATATTGCCAGAACTTGGCAATTTGTTTTTCTTTCCCTTTCCCTAATCCGATTGCTTTCAGGGATGGTTCGTACACCAGTTTGAGCTTCTGGCCGAAAAATTTGACTTCGCTGTATTGTTGTTTCGAAATCATTTGGGAAACGGCATCCGTACCTGCTCCAGGATAATAGGTTTCGGGGATCGGGGAATGTATTTTGCCGTGGGGTTCGAGAACGGACAGGTACCGAATGACCCGTCCTGGGGTAGTATCAGCAGAAGGCTTGGTCCGGTTGGTGAAAAAACGCCCTTCGATGTATTCAGGACGCGGATCTGTCTGAATGGAGAATGCTGTCCAAGATGCAGGGGCACGCAGCATATCGGCAAATAATTGGTTATTTTGTCGCTGGATATCGGCATATTCCCCGGTGATATTCACTTTTATGCTTTCATTGAACCAATTCCCTACGCCTTCTTTCAGTTCTTGGATGCTCTCATGGATTGCTTGGCCTGCCTGTTTGAAGTCGTCTTTCAAAGTACTTCTTTTTTCCTCCGTGGATTTTTCTTGCGTGGCACGTGTACCGATGGAATCCGAGTTGGCAATACTGTCTGAAATCTTGGTCGGAAGGCTGTCTTGTTTTGTGGAATGCATGATTTTGATTGAATCCTGCTCTGCTCGGCATTCAATACCGAAGCCTTGGGCTGCAAGGTTTCCCAGGATTAAAAAGGCGGTGATTCCCAAAATTTTCTTCATGGTTCTTGTCTTTCAACTATGTCTTATGCTTGTCCTATGGATTGGACAAAGACTTCCAAAAGTACAAATATAGTGAAAGTCGAGCGCAGAGCCAAGCCGTTCCCATGCTTGAGCTTTGTCGAGATGCTTTTGAATATTTGGAAAAATTTTCCCATATTTGGAATTATAATGTAATTTTGTCTACTTTGCATTTGGCAAAAAGACTGTTGAAATGACACATCGAAAGAGAACGATCCGGTTGGGAATGATGGCGTTGGCCTTTTTTATGGTTGCTCTGTTCCTGTTTTCATCCTGTTCCAGTTCCAGAAAGATTTGTCCGGCTTATAAGACATCTTACAAGGTGGAACCCATGCCATATTGAGACGCCAGATGAAAATATATCCTTCTTGCATAAAAATCTTTGTGGACAGATTACGTTCTGCCTGGTTTCGGAAAGTCTGTCAGGCTTTCATGTGCATTTTGCTCGGATATGGTGGACTGATTACTCGTTCTTCCGCACAAGTTGTTGTTTATGAAGATTTTGTTCCTCCAATGGAAGCCATCTATATGAAGGAGCGTTTTTTTTATGCGCAGATACATACGGCGGGTTTTACGTTGGGTTATGAACAAGGGCATTTGAACGGGAAGTTTAATTATTCCGGTTGGAGCATCGAGTTCGCTACACAGCTTAACCCGAAAGCCAAAGGTGTTAGTTGGTACGGGGGTAACAGGCGGTACAAATTCGGGATGCTGAATAGTTTTTGCATGCTTCGAGCCGGTTATGGCGGACGTTGGGTTTTGAACGAAAAGCCTTATTGGGGAGGTGTCCAGGTCTCGCTCGGTTACAGGGGCGGATTTTCATTGGGATTTGCTTTTCCCCAGTACATTAATGTTTTATACGATACTGCGGGACAGGATGTGCGTTTGGAACGTATGGACCCGGAAAATCCTCGGCATAAGGATATTGCTTATATTTTAGGGCGTGGGCCTGTGCTGAAAGGACTGTCGGGGATGAGGCCGTATCCTGGCATTTATGCCAAGCTTGGCTTGGAATTCGAATTCGGGAAGACTCAGGAACGGAGTCATACATTGGGTATAGGAGTGATATACGATTGCTACTTCACACGTATCCCGCTGATGATGGACCAGACGAATCCGTTCGGATTCCTGAATTTATACATAGAATACAAATTTGGCAAGCGGTACGGTATCCGATAGAATGGCAAGTGTCGGGCTATACGGGTTTGTTCGGGACCCTCTATTCGTATTGGCCAAACAAATTAGATAACGAGATGGAAATTAATCCAAAGATGGAATCTGGATGGTTGCAAGTTATGCAAGGTGAATTCCAACAGCCGTACTTCTCCCAGCTCAAGGCGTTTTTGATAGAAGAAAAGCGGCAATATATCGTTTATCCTCCCGGAAAATTGATTTTTAACGCTTTTGATAGTACTCCTTTCGATAGGGTTAAAGTTGTCATCATTGGTCAGGATCCGTACCATGAACCCGGTCAGGCGGAAGGACTTTGCTTTTCAGTGCCTGATGGCTGCCCTTTCCCTCCGTCATTGGTTAATATTCTCAAGGAGTTGCAATCCGATTTGGGTTGCCCTTTTCCCCGGAGCGGGCATTTGGGCAAATGGACAGCGCAAGGGGTATTGTTGCTCAATGCCACGTTGACAGTGCGAGCCCACCAAGCAGGATCCCACCAGCGGCATGGTTGGGAAACCTTTACCGATGCGGCTATCCGGGCTTTGTCACAGCATAAGACCGGGCTTGTTTTCCTGTTGTGGGGGAATTACGCTCAAGCGAAGAGTTCCTTGATAGATACAAGCAAACACCATATACTCAAGACTGTTCATCCCTCTCCTCTTTCGGCGCATCGAGGATTTTTCGGATGCCGGCATTTCTCGCAAGCTAATCAGATTCTGGTTTCAGAGGGGCTTGAACCGATTGATTGGGATTTGTCCACTCCCTTGAGATAGAAGCTGTAAGTAATCGGAATTCGCATATTGCCTGCCTTTAATCCCCGTGTCGGCAGATGGGGCTGAATGGGTCGGGATGTATGGGACGTATAAGAACGGATGGACTGATAAATCTGAATAATCATGAAAATAGCCATTATCAATGGACCGAATTTGAATCTGACGGGTTTGAGGGAACCGGATATCTATGGCCAAAAAAGCTTCGATCAGTATATTCCTTGGCTTTTTGCCCAGTTTCCTGATCATGACATCATCTATTTCCAGTCGAATGTGGAAGGCGAACTGATTAATATGCTGCATTCCTGCGGAGGAGAACAGCGGGCCATCCTGCTCAATGCCGGAGGCTATGCGCATACCTCGGTAGCCCTGCACGATGCCATCAAAGCGATAGGAATGCCGGTCATTGAAATCCATCTTTCCAATATCGCCGCCCGGGAGGAGTTCCGTCATACCTCCATGATAGGCCGGACCTGCATCGGCACTATCGCCGGATTCGGCTTGGACTCTTACCGCTTAGGAATCCTGGCTTTGGAAAATTTGGCATGAGGTAGCTGCAGTGTTTGGTAAATGCCCCTCGCGCAACGAAAATCGAAATCTCTGGAATTTCTCTACCAGAGTACCCGGTAAAAATGATTTTTGGCGAGCAGATACGAGGCGCCGCGAGGGTGAGAAAAGCGGAGCGTACTTTGTTGCTGCTCCGCAGCGAAGGCAGGCTGCACCTCGGCAGAGCCAAAGCAAGCTTTGCCTCTGCTCTCGGTTTGCACTGCCTTTCGTGAGCATTTTCGAACCCTCGCGCAACGAAGTAGCTGCCGCCAAAATCATTTTTACAATGTGCCGCCAATCAAAATAGTAACCAACAACGCAATAATCGCGTACAATTCCGGGAACACGGCCAGAATCATGGTACTGCTGAAGAGGTTGTGGCCGTTGCCGATACCGTTGATACCGTCGGCGCAAATCTTGGCCTGACGAAGGGCGGAAAGCCAGCCGACAAAACCTAAGGCAAGACCGGCACCAAAGACGGCTGCCGCTTGAAACCAAGTGATTTCGGGCGTAATCTTGCCATAGGTCAAGAAGAAGCCCACAAACCCGTACAGACCCTGGGTCGCAGGCAAGGCACTCAAGGCGATGCAGGATCCCAAAGCCTCCGGTTTTTTCTTCAATGCTCCCAGCGTGGCGCTACCACTGATGGAGACACCATAAGCACTCCCGATACCGGACAAGGCTACCATGAGGGCGATGCCGATGTAAGCTAAAACTACAGGTTCCATAATTTGTCGATTTTAATTTATTTTTAACTCAATTAATTATTCTTTCAAAAGTTTATTCTTCATATAATGCCCGATGCACCTATCGGCTTTCGGCATTGTCCTCCCGAAATCTCAATGCTGGATGGAGAACGGCCGGTAAGGTTTTCCTCCCCCTTCGAAGCCCGCGTTCTTGTAGAATTCTACAAAAGTCAGACGCAAAGGATGCACCACCGAACCCAAGGCGCAGAGCGCGATATTCAGGCTGTGGCCGAAGAGCAGGATGACCAACATGATTAATTGGCTCACTACCGGCACGCCGATACCTGTCCCCGCTGTGACTGCCAGTTCGTTGAATACAGCCCCTAAGATACCGCCTGTCAATCCCAGCGCGAACAGACGGATGTAGGACAGCAAGTCGCCCACAAGGCCGGTGGCTGTATTATAGGTATCCCACAAACCCAAACCCAAGTTCAGAAAAGGATTCTTGCCCGGGCTGTTGTAGAAGAAGGCCAGCAAAGCCCCCATGCCTACCAGCACGTACAAGGGATAGCAGGCCGCCGCCGGAAGCGTAATTCCCAGCATCGGGGCTCCGACCAGCAGGCCGCCGCAGACAATGATTGCCAGCCAGCCCACCTTCGACAAGGCGTATTTGAACCCTTGTTCCTTGGTAATCCTTAGCACATTCATCACCATCCCGAACAGAATCTGCACTCCTCCGATGACCAAGGACAAAGTCATCATCTTGTTGCTGTCGAAGATATAATCGCGAACCTTTCCCAAGGCTTCGACTTCCACTAAGCTGATGCCGAAGAAAGTCCCTGACAATCCTCCGAAGATAACGGTAGAGACACCGAACCAGAAAGCCAGCCAGGCAAACCCCTTGTAAGACACGGGCAGCTTCTTGGAAAGCACCAGGCCAATCGCAATCAGCAGCAAGCCGTATCCGGCATCCCCGAAACAGAAGCCGAAAAAGGCCATGAAGAACGGCGCCAGCATCGGTGTTAAATCTATTTCCCGGTAGTTGGGCAACGAAAACAGCAAGGTAATCGGTTCGAAAAGCTTGGCGAAGCGGTTGTTCCTGAGCAGGACCGGAATCCTGGGTGTTTCCTCCTCGGGCAGCTTTTCGGCGGCCACGCTCTCGTATACCACCATTTCCCGGTTCAGGAATTCCTCGAAAGCTTCGCATTTTTCCGTAGGAAGGAACCCTTCGATGAAGCGCAACGAGCCTTCGGCTTCTTCCGGAACGTTCAACGATACCGTCTTGTATTCCAAGCGGTTCATCAAATCGGTCTTATAGCTTTTCAGGATTTCCTGACAAGATAACAAGCCTCGGATGATTCCATTCCGGCTTTCAAGTGCGGCTTCGCAGGTTTGGATTTCCTTTTCCCATTGCGCTGCCGTCCGGGTCGGCAACTCGCAAAGGCTCACCGAAGCCCCCATGATGGCCGACAGGCTTTCGGCGGTCAATCCTTGGGCTTCTTCCAGCGGGCAGACATAGACAAAATAGACCGAGCCGCTTTCCCGACCGATTGCCTCCACCGGCAAAGCCGCCAAAGCCTCCCCTTGCGGGAAATATTTCTCGGACATCGAAGCCGGAACCAATCGGAGACCGCTTTCTTTTTGCAGTCGAGCCAGTTTGTCCTTGTCGAATTCGCCCCAAACCTCGGCTTTTTTCAGTGCCGCCTTGCTTTCAGTGATGCGGGCTGTCAGTTCTTTCTTGTCCGCCAAAGCGGATTCAGCCTTCGCCAGATAGGATTCCCCATCGGTGACAGCCGACATATCCACCGATACTTCTGTCAATTGCCTCTTAGATTCCTTCAGCTCCTTGGCTTCGAGCTTAAACGCCCGCTGCACCTTCTCGATGCGTTGCAGGATTGGATAGAACTCGGTATCGGCTTGAGGTGTATGTACTTCATTCTGGCGTATGTCCAACAGGCCTTCCTGCTGCAACTTTTCCATGAACGCGGCAAAATCGCGGTGGAACACCAGAACGGAATATCGGGTCATAGGTACAATCATAAGCCAGCCTCCTGTTCATGACGGCGTTTAACGATCTTCTGAGCCGATTTGGCCAGATTATCCTCATCCTCAAGAAAGCGTTTGATCTTGCGGATGGCTTCGTTATACCCCGGGATTTGCACTTTCTCATACAGGTTCACCTTCTGGGTCGTCTTTTTGCGGGCATCATCCAAAAGGTTCATCTTGTAAGTATATATCTCGCTTTCGATGCCGATACGGACCAAGTCCTTCAGGACGCCCAATCCGTCCGCGTACCAGAGCGGCGCATTGAAAAGCGGATACTCCTTTTCCTTGAAGACTATTTCCTTCAAGCGGGGAATGCGGACTCCGGCTATCTTGTAGGTCTCCAGCTGCACATCTTCCACCCGGATCAGATCCGGCTTGAATTCGGTGAACAGCCGGGCGAAGCCGTCCATGGCCTGCATCTTGGCTTCCAGCTCCGCATCCATCCGTTCGGCATCGCCCTTGGCTTTCTTCACCTCCAAGCGCAACGCGGACTCCTTGCTCTTGATAGTCGGCAAGGCCCTCGTGCGCGCCTTGAGTTTCTTGTCAAGCTCGTTGAGCGCGGTCTTGTTATATTGAAACTTGATAGCCATATCCTGTCCTATTTGCTTTGAGGCCAGTATTTATCCATCAGCTCCTGCTTGATGGCCACTTCGGTGGGCGTGAAGTACTTGGCGAACATCCGCCAGATCCGGTCGAGCATCTCGGTGGTGTCGATATTGATGTCGATAGCCAGGATGTTGGCCGAATAGTCTTTGGCGAACGCCAAAGCTCGTTCATCGTAGTCGCTCAGTTCGAAGCCGTTTTCCAGCTTGGTCCGGGCATTGGCGGCATCCGCGTACAGACGCACCGCCGCGTTCATCACCTGCGGATGGTCTTCGCGGGTCTGCTTGCCGATAACCAGCTGTTTCAGACGGGACAAGGAACGGAACGGGTCCACGACCACCTTGTTCACATCGCTGTCGTTACGCAGGAATAACTGCCCCTCGGTGATATACCCGGTATTGTCGGGCACCGCATGGGTGATATCCCCGCCGCTCAGGGTAGTTACAGCCAGAATCGTGATGGAACCGCCCGAAGGCAGCTCGGCGGCCTTTTCGTAAATCTTGGCCAAGTCCGAGTACAACGAACCGGGCATGCTGTCTTTCGACGGAATCTGGTCCATACGGTTGCTGACGATACTCAAGGCATCGGCATACAGGGTCATGTCGGTCAACAGCACCAGCACCTTCTCGTTCTTGTCCACCGCGAAGTATTCGGCGGCGGTCAAAGCCATGTCCGGCACCAGCAAGCGTTCCACGGCCGGGTCTTCGGTCGTATTGACAAAGCAGATGATCTTGTCCAAGGCCCCGGCGTTCTCGAACGATTTCTTGAAATAGAGGTAGTCGTCGTTGGTCAGCCCCATGCCGCCCAGGATAATCTTGTCCACCTTGGCCCGCAAGGCCACCATACACATCACTTCGTTATAGGGCTGGTCGGGGTCGGCAAAGAAGGGAATCTTTTGCCCCGAAACCAAGGTGTTGTTCAGGTCGATGCCGGCGATGCCGGTAGGAATCAGCTGGGAAGGCTGCTTACGTTTGAACGGGTTGACCGAAGGGCCGCCGATTTCGCGCCATTCGCCTTCTACTTCCGCCCCGCCGTCGATAGGCCGCCCGTAGGCATCGAAGAAACGCCCGGCCAGGTCCTCGCCTACCTTCAAACCGGGAACATGCCCGGTAAATGCCACTTCCACATTGGTAGCCAAGCCTTCGGTACCCGAAAACACCTGCAAGGTCACTTTGTCACCTTCTATCTTCACCACCTGGGCCAAGCGGTCGCCCACCATGGCCAGTTCGTCGTTAGAGGCACCTTGCGCCCGAACCGTGACCGTGGCTTTGGTTACCGCATCCAAATGGGTGTAAACCCGCTGAAAAGCTTTGTTGTTCATAATTCCTTCTTGTTTATTGGTGTCGCCGTCCCGCCATCCGCAAAAAGGCCAGCGCATGGAATCCCGCACCGGCCGGGACGCTCGCGGAAACCGGGGTCAAAACGGCTAAGCTACTTCGGTTTTCCCTTGTTCCTCCTGTTTGGCCACCAAGGCATCCACTTGCTGTTCGTAGGATTTGAACTTTTCATCCTGGAACTGGCAGTAGTTCATCTGGCGGAAGAAGTTGATCAGCTGCTTGTAGAAATCGACGCATTCGGTAAAGGTGTCGAACTCCAATTCCTTGTGGCAAATCGACATCACTTTCTCGAACATGTATTTCTGGCGGTTCATCGGGCAGAGGCTGTCGGTCTTGTCGAAGGCATCCTGCTGGAGAATCACGAAGTCGATCAGTTCCGACTTCCAATAGCGGTCGTGGTAGGATACCGGCACCCCGTCGTCCCCCAGGATATTGATCTGCTCGTAGGCTTCCTTGCCTCGCAGGACGTAGTTCTTGCCTTCGTTTACCAAGGGCACCCACTCCTCGCCCAGCTGCTTGCCCAGGAATTCGATGATTTCGGGGTATTCCAGATATTTCGAATAGCTGTCGATCGGGTCGATGGCCGGGTAACGCTTGCTGTCGGCGCGGGACTGGGACAAGGCGTAGAAGCAACGGGCGGCCTTCTTGGTGCCTTCGGTCACCGGCTCCTTCAAGTTACCCCCCGCTGGGGAAACCGTGCCGATGAAGGTGATGGAACCGGTAGCGCCGTTATTTAGGTAGACGAATCCGGCTCGGGCGTAGAACCCGGAAATGATGGAGGACAAGTCCATCGGGAAGGCATCCGGCCCGGGCAATTCTTCCAAACGGTTGCTCATTTCGCGCAAGGCCTGCGCCCAGCGGGAAGTGGAGTCGGCCAGCAGGAGCACTCTCAGGCCCATCGCCCGGTAGTATTCCCCGATGGTCATGGCCGTATAGACGGAGGCTTCACGAGCCGCCACCGGCATGTTGGATGTATTGCAGATGATTGTGGTCCGTTCCATCAGGCTTCGACCGGTACGAGGGTCTTCCAGCAAGGGGAATTCGGCAAAGATTTCCACTACCTCGTTGGCACGTTCCCCGCAGGCGGCCATCAGGATCACATCCACGTTGGCCTGCTTGGAGATAGCGTGCTGCAAGACGGTCTTGCCCGAACCGAACGGCCCGGGAATAAAGCCGGTACCGCCTTCAGCGATCGGGTTGAAGGTATCGATGACCCGCACCCCGGTTTCCAGGAGCTTGAAGGGTCTCGGTTTTTCTTTGTAATGGGTAATGGCCACTTTGACCGGCCATTTCTGCACCATCGTCACTTCGTGGTCCTTGCCTTTTTCATCGGTCAGGACGGCCATCGTCTCGTTGATGGTGTAGCTGCCGGCGGACGTGACCTGTTTTACCGTATATTCGCCTTTGAACTTGAAAGGAACCATGATCTTGTGGGGCAGCCATCCTTCCTTGACCTCGCCTAACCAGTCCCCGGCCCTTACTTTGTCTCCCGCTTTTGCCAAAGGCGTGAAGTCCCATTTCTTGGTATCGTCCAAAGCCGCCGTGTAGCATCCCCTCTTCAGGAAAACGCCTTCCATCGTGGCCAGGTTGTTCTGCAAGCCGTCGTAATTGCTCGACAGCAGGCCCGGTCCCAATGTGGCTTCCAGCATCTGGCCTTCAAATTCCACTTCGCAGCCCACTTTCAGGCCGCGGGTGCTCTCAAAGACCTGCACGTAAGCGGTGTCTCCGGTAATCTTGATTACTTCAGCCATCAGCTTCACATCGTGCAGGCTGATGAAACAGATTTCGTTCTGGGCAACCGGTCCCTCGGTCTTGACCATGACCAAGTTGGATACGATACCGGTAACTTTGCCTTTCGTTTTTTCCATAATCGTTATTCTAAGGCGGCGCAGGGCCGTCCGTAAAGTCTTCTATAAGTGTTGGCAGGCATTTTCATTCCTGCCTCCGGAAATCCTGTCATCAGAATTCCCTCTTTTTCGTTGCCTCTTCCTCGCCTAATTTCACTTTTCTCAGACTGGCTACCGTTTCTTGCAGGTATTGCCGGCCCGCTGCCGCGTCCATGTCCTGCCAGCGTTTCAATATCTGCATCTTGACCAAATACGCCAGCACCACATCCATCTGGAAATCTTTGTCCAGAATCATTTCATCCAGCATGTTCCAGCGGAACTGGTCCACTTTGCGTTCGCGCACATAGACATCTTCCGAGTCCAAGGCGGCGAAAAGTTCCTCTGCATACGACAGCCTCAGCTTCAAGCCGAAATCGCCCTGCCCCATGTTTTCCTTGATCCAGGTAATCAATTCCGGCTCGGCTTCCTCGGAGAACCCTTCTTCCGGTTTGGGAGCCAAGGCTTTGGGCAATACAAATTCTTTGTCGGCCGGACGTTTCTGCTTGCGGGCGGCAAAAGCCACCAGGGTGTTTTTCAACGTCAAGTCGAAGTCGTACCAAAGCCGGACGAATTTGTTTCGGTAACGGTTCATGCAGTTATAAAAAGCCTCGTCCAGTTTCCGTTTGAGAATCAGGATCGTCTCTTCTTCGGGGCGCTTGCTCAAGCTGGCTTCCTCATCACCTTCAAGCCAATAGGCCAGATTGTGGCGATAGAGTTCTTTCTGGTAGGCAGGCCAGGGACAATCCGTCAGGAATTCTTCCCGCTCCTCTTCTTCGGCTTGCATGGGCAGGTATGCCTTGGCCACTTCCTCGTTGCGGGGGAAAGCCAGGAAAAGCTCCGCCAGCCTCTGGTCTGCAGGGGAAAGCAATTCAAAAATCTGGTTGTAGAGATCCTGGTAAGAAAAGCTGTCCGGATTCATGTTGAAATTCAGTTCCGGAAGCCCGCACAACAAGTATGGATAATAACCGCTCATGGACCGAAGGTTTTAGAAAAGCAGTTGCTTGATACGGGGACGAGCGTATTCTTCAAAGAGCGCCATGAAATCCTCTTCGGTAAAGCTGAGCTGGTAGCCTTCAGTCTTGTTGACGATTTTGAATCCGCCTTTGAGCTCTCCGTCGAACTTCACTTCCAGTCCGGCTTTGAGGTCCGCGCCCAACTGGCCTTCCAGAAATTTGTCAAAGCGGTTGCGGTAGTCTTCCGGCAGCAGCAATTCAAGGCTCAACCCGTTGTATCCGGCAGGCTTGAAGCATTCCATAGCCTTGACTATCACCAATTGCACGAATTCGACCTGTTCCATGGCCGAGTGCAGGGCCGGAGCCAGAC
>JADIMZ010000050.1 GCA_017694335.1 Candidatus Pullibacteroides excrementavium | reverse complement strand
CCGCACCATAGATGTGATTATCAGGCGATTTTCCACTCCTCGTTGGTGGAGAAGCTGACACCTATCTTGAAGAGCTTGCGCGGGTCTGCCACGAAGGGACGGGCGTAACCGACTTCCTCGATCTGTTTTAATGCCTCGTCCGCCGTAGCATCCATCTTCAATTCCATGATATAAACGTATTTGTCGGTCTGCACCACGATGTCCATTCTTCCGTTGCTGGTATGGCGTTCCACTTGTACATACTGTCCCATCAGTTTGCACATGACGTACATTGTGTTTTGGAAGTAGAGCTCTGCATCTCCTACAATTTCGTAATCGGCATCGGCAAAGAAAGCCTCGAAACGCTTCATCAGGCCTTCGGCATCGCCCTTCTTGAAATCTTCAGCAAACTTCCTAACTGCAAAGGGGCTGTTGTACCGGGCGGAAGGCACGTAGATGCTGGCCAAGCCTTCCATGAAGCCGCGTTCCACTTCCTTGTTGGGGTATTTCAAGGAGTATTCCTCGGTCTGTTCGTTGTAGGATTGGATGGTCAGGTAGCCGCTCTGGTAAAGGACGGGAATCGGGTCGGAATCGTCGGCGTTGACCCCGGTCAGGGCCGAGGTAGGTACACCGTCTAAGGTCAAATCCTCCAGATTGAACTTGCCGTTGCGCAAAGCCTTGACCACAAAGGTGGGGGTGCCGGTCTCGTACCAGTAGTCCTTGAACCGCTGGCTGTCCAAGGCATTGAGCAGGCTGAACGGATTGTAAATATCGGCGGAGTTTTCGCAGAAATGGTAACCATCGTAATAGTCCTTGAGCTTGGCGTAGCATTCTTCCTTGCTCAAGCCATTGGCATCGGCCATTTCCTGCACACTTTCATCAAAACAGGCATGGAGATCGTCTTCGGAGATGCCGCAGATGTCCACGTAGCGATAATCCATCGAGATATCCTTGAGGTTGTTGAGGCCGCTGAAGATGCTGAGCTTGCCCATCTTGGTGATGCCGGTCAGGAAACCGAAGCGAATTTTGCCGTCTTGGCTTTTCATGACACCGTAGAATCCTTGCAGGCGGCTGCGGCAGGCTTCCCTGAGCGGTTCGTTGCCTGCTGAATCCAAAAGCGGCTTGTCATACTCATCAATCAGGATGACCACCGGCTTGCCGGTCTTTTCATAGGCCGCATCGATGATTGTCTTGAATCGGACACTATCCGTCTTGAAATCGTTCTTCACGGCATATTCCGTTTCCCATTGCCGTAACGCCAACTCCATTTTCTCGTCAAAAATCTCTTGTGAAGTGTAGGTCGCACCGCTCCAATCCAGATGCAATACCGGATATTCCGTCCAGTCCTTTTCCAATTTCTCGATAGCCAATCCCTTGAAAAGCTCCTTCTTGCCTTGGAAATAGGCTTCCATAGTCGAGACCAACAGGCTCTTGCCGAAACGACGAGGACGGCCCAAAAAGTAATAACGTCCCGTAGAGGCAATACGGTAAATCAAATCGGTCTTGTCCACATAGGCGAAGCCTCCTTGGCGAAGGCTTTCAAAATTTTGGATTCCAATCGGATATAACATAATTTCAGTATTTTCACGGATTAGGCCGCAACCCGCAGCTTTCAAAATTACAAATTTGCAAAAAAAAACTTAACCTGCCTTTGTTTGGCGGTTTCAAAAAAACTTATACTTTTGCACACGGAAACGATTTCAATCAAAAACGTTTCCACTTGCAGAATGAATCAAAAAGGCAATAGGATTAACCGGCAAAGGGGAATGAAAACCGCATCCGTTTCCGAAAACCGTGGCTCGGGGAAACCGCCCAGAGGAAACCGCCCAGAGGAAACCGCCCAGAAGGAAACAGCGCAGCCCAATCTCCCCTTCCATGGCGCCCCGATGGAAATCGTCAAAGGCATTTCCGACATTTTTCTTCGCTACGGATTGAGAAGCAGCTCGATGGACGACATCTGCACTCACCTCAAGATTTCCAAGAAGACGCTTTATTCGTACTTCAGCAACAAGGACGAAGTGGTGGAAGCCGTCATGTTCTACCGCCGTTCCCAGTTCCGAGCCGAGGAAATCATCAAGCAGACCCAGGATATCCCCTCCGTCCAGCTCGTGCTCGGCATCGCCGAGAATATTTCCGGAAGTTTCAAGAGCCTGTGGCCCATCAACATCTTCGACATGAAGAAATACCACCCGGCCATCTACGAAAAGATAACCCAGCAGGACAACTCGCACATAGACCGCTGCATGCAGTTCCTTTTCCGCAAAGGCTGGAAGGAAGGCATGTTCCGCAAGGACATCGACACGGAGATGCAGACCGAAATCCTGAACATGCAGATTTCCTACTTGGCCGACCCGGAGAACTGGCCCAAGCTCAAGCATCCCGCCCACATCATCGTGCTTCACGTCTTTGTGAACTTCATCCGCAGCATCGCCACCCCGGCGGGCATCGCCGAATTAGAGAAATTCATTGACGACAACCCGGAAAAGAAAGCCAAGGTAGAAGCCTCTTCCACCGAGTTCCACCCTTTGTTCCGTCCCGCGGACATGGAGGAACACACTTTCTAATATTCCCGCCAAAGCCCATAGAAAACGCAAGTCCGACCTTGACGGGGAGATGCCGAGACGAAGAACCAAGCGAGCGAATCCAAGAACACCTTGAGAACTCTGTCTGCCCCGGACAAAGCCGCGGAAACACCCCTCGGAGAAGCCTTGCGCCAAACAGGATTAATAACCTTACAACCATAAACAAAATGAGAAGAAAAACAGCTTTTCTTGTCTTCCTCGGCCTGCTCTGCGGAGGGACGGCTTCAGCCCAAAGCCCTTCGCAGGAAAGCGGACAACCCGAAAGCCGGAAGGAAAAACGGATCGAGGCAGAGAAACAGGAGGCAGCCGCCGAAGAAGCGGTGTCCCAGCCCCAGACGCTCAGCCTTCAGGATGCCGTCGGTTTCGCGGTCGAACACAACAAGAGCCTCAAAGCTTCGCGGCTCAACATCGAACTGCAACAGAAGATGATTACCGAAGCCATCTCGGCCGGGATTCCCCAAATCAACGCCAACCTCAACTACCAGACCAACTTCGGCCAAAGCGTGAGCATGGGCGAAACCGGGCTTTCCATCAAGATGGAAGACAATTTCACCTTGGGAGCATCGGCTTCGTGGACCGTGCTCAACGGGGAGTGGATCGTGGGCATCCAGACCGCCAAGATTGCCAAGACCTTGGCTTCGCAACAGGTGGATGCCGATGCTTTGGATATCAAAAGCACGATTTACAATTCCTATTACACCATCCTGGTCTGCGAACGCTTGGTGCAGATATTGCAGGAAAACCTGGACAACATGAGCCAGATTCTGGAGCATACCCAGAACATGTACAATGCCGGAAGCGTGGAAATCAGCGATGTGGACCAGATCCGGATTACGGTGGGCCAACTCAACAACAGCCTGCTCTCGATGGAAAGGACCTTGGACGTGAACTACAACCTGCTCCGCATCCAGTTGGGCCTCAAAGCCGGGACACCCATCACGCTCACCGACCGTTTGGACGACTTTTTGGGCGAGGAAGGCTTTGCCAACTTGGCGCTCAAGGATTTCGATATCAACAACAACCTGCAATACCAACTGACATTGACCCAGGAAGAGCTGCAAAAGAAAGCCGTCAGTGCCAAGAAATGGGCTTACGCGCCTACGCTGAGCGCCGGCTACAACTACCAGTACCAGATTGTCTCCGGGGGCTTCATGACGATTCCGCATACGGCCACCGTCACTTTGAGCGTGCCTATCTTCTCCGGCCTCCAGCGCAAATCGCAATTGGATCAGGAGAAAATCACGCTCCAGCAGACCCAGCTCAACAAGAGCCTTTTGGAAGACCAGCTGCGCCTGAACGAAGCCCAGTACAAATACGACTTGCAGAACGCCACCGAGAACTTCAACCTCCAGAAGGAGAACGTGGAAGTGGCCAAGAGCGTTTTGGGGCATTACCAAGCCAAGTTCAATGTGGGCAATATCTCCAGCCTCGACCTGACCCAGGCCAACAACAATTACCTGGAAGCCGAGAACAATTACACTTCGGCTTGCTTGGATCTGCTGGAGGCGCAAACGAACCTGCTGAAACTCTACAATGAACTGCAATAGCGGTGCGACAAGGGGCGACGCGCGGCGGATGCGATAAAGGACACGCGCAAGCATAACGACAAAGAGCAGCGCGATAACGGCACCGCGATAACGAGCAGCGCGCGGCCGGAATGGCAAACCCCTCCCGGCAAAGGATGCCGATTGGCTTTCATGCCAGAAAACGAACAATAAAAACTGAAAAAACAATAGAACCATGATACGAAAACTGATTTTAGCCGCTGCGGGACTGAGCCTCTTGGTTTCCTGCGGCTCGTCGTCAAGACAGAAAGGCACGGAACAGGCCGAGGAAAAAGTCCCGGTCAGGGTCCAGCGATTGCAGACCCAACCGATTGCCAAGACCTTGGAATACACGGCCAACCTCCAAGCCGATGAACAGGTCTATTACGCCCCTGCCGCCACCGGCCGGATTTCGAAAATCTATGTGGAAGTGGGCGACAAGATCCAAAAAGGCCAGCTCTTAGTCGATATGGACCGCACCCAGTTGGTGCAGGCCGAGGTGCAGCTGGAAAACCTCAAGACCGAATACAACCGGGCCAAGACCTTGAAGGAAACCAACAGCATCAGCCAGCAGGCCTACGACCAGGCGGTGACCCAATACGAAGTGACCAAGGCCAACGTGGACTTCCTCAAGGAAAACACCCAGATGATCGCGCCTTTCGACGGAGTGGTGACCGGAAAATACTTTGAAGACGGCGAAGTCTATACCGGCGGGGCTTTCGGCGGGGCATCCAAGCCGGCCATCATCGCCATCGAGAAAATCAACCCGCTCAAAGCCTACGTGAACCTTTCCGAACAGTATTTCTTGGAAGTGAAGGAAGGCATGGAAGTGGAACTGCACAGCAACATCTACCCCGACCGGACGTTCAAAGGGAAAATCAGCATCGTCTATCCTACCATCGACCCGGCATCCCGGACGTTCACCGTTGAAATCCAGGTGCCGAACAGCAAGGAAGAACTCCGTCCGGGCATGTACACTACCCTGACCTTCGAAGTCGGTGCCGATGAAGGCTTGATTGTGCCTTCGATTGCCGTGCTGAAGCTGCAAGGAGCCAACAACCGTTACGTGTTCCTCAACAAGAACGGGGTCGCCAAACGGGTGGAAGTGACTTTGGGCAAACGCTTCGAAGACCAAGTGGAAATCATCAGTCCTGAAATTCATCCGGGAGACGAGTTGGTGGTGGCCGGGCAGGGGCGGTTGGTGGATGGTTCCTTGCTCGACCTCCAAAAATAGCGGCATGTGATAACAGGTGGTCTGCTTCGTTGCACTCCCTTGGCGGAATCCTCACATACTAAAGTATGCTCCGGTTCGCCTGCGGTCGTGCGCCTTGCATCTCACCTGTTCTGACATGCCGCAGAGAAAGTTCTGACACGCCTATTGAAGACGATGCTGATATTGAAAACAATGCTGACAACCCCTCGGACAGCAGAAATATTTCACCCTCCAACAATGACTCCGGCATGAGGAAAAGCTGCCGGACAATCCTGTTGCCAAAAATATCCAACATTGCCGCCAAAATTGAGGATGGATTTCCCGAAGCGCTTGCCTATGCGACTGGAAAGCGGGCAACCTTGCATCGAAATCAGCCTGAAAGCCAGCAGGCAATGCCCCGAAACAAAGACATTAATTTAAAGAGAACAAAGAAATGAGCATATACAGCACAGCGGTCAACAAACCCATCTCCACCCTGATGATCTTCACGGCCATCCTGGTGCTGGGTATCGCCTCCTACTTGCAGCTGCCAGTGGACCAATACCCCAAGATGGATCCGCCCTATATCACCGTCATGGCCGCCTACCCCGGCGCCAACGCCTCGGACATCGAGGAAAACGTGACTAAAATCCTTGAGGACCAATTGAACTCGGTGGACGAGCTCAAGGAAATGACCTCTACTTCTTACGACAACCTCTCGGTCGTGAGCCTGGAATTCGAATGGGAAGTGAACCTGGACGAGGCATCGAACGATGTCCGGGACGCGGTGGACAAGGCCATGCAGGACTTGCCCGATGACATGGACCGGCCTACCATCATGAAAATCAACACCTCGTCCATGCCTATCCTGATTTACGCGGTCACCGCCAAGGAATCCTATCCGGGCTTGGACAAGATTATCGACGACAAGCTGATTACCCGGTTGAACCGGGTGGACGGGCTGGCTTCGGCCGTGCTCTCCGGCGGGCCGGAACGAGTCGTTTACGTGGACTTGGATCCCAACAAACTGGATGCCTACAACCTGACCTTGGAGCAGATAGGTTCCAAGATACAGGCCGAGAACATGGACGTGGCTTCCGGCAACGTGAAAATGGGCCTGATGGACTACAGCCTCCGTGTGGAAGGCGAGTTTGAAGAAAGCGACCAGATCAAGGATATCGTCTTAGGGACGATGAACAACCGGACCATCTACCTGCACGATGTGGCCACCGTCCGCGATACGGTCAAGGACATCACGCTGGAACAGACCATCAACCGGCGCGACGGCGGGGTCCTGATGATTACCAAGCAGACCGATGCCAACGCGGTGGAAGTGGCCGAGCAAGCCAAGAAGGAAATAGAATTGGCCAAGAAGGAACTGCCTTCGGATATCCAGTTCCAAATCATCTCCGACAACTCCCGCTTCATCATCCAGTCGGTGGACAACCTGCAAGAGACCTTGCTGTACGCCTTGCTGTTCGTGGTCATTGTCGTGTTCCTGTTCTTAGGACGCTGGCGAGCCACATTCATCATCGCCCTGACGATTCCTATCTCCTTGATTGTGGCGTTCATCTACCTGTTCGCCACCGGGGAGTCGCTCAACATGATCTCGCTTTCGTCCCTCTCCATCGCGATCGGGATGGTGGTGGACGATGCCATCGTGGTCCTGGAAAACGTGACCAAGCACATAGACCGGGGAAGCCGACCCCGCGAAGCGGCCAAATACGGGACCAACGAGGTATGGCTTTCGGTTATCGTCACCACCTTGGTAACGGTGGCCGTGTTCTTCCCCTTGACCTTGGTTACCGGGATGACCGGCATCATCTTCAAGCAATTGGGATGGATTGTCTGCATCACGATCATCACCTCCACGATTACGGCTATTTCGCTGACGCCTATGCTCTGCTCCCAGCTGCTCAAGCTCCAGGACAAGACCAAGCTCAAGAAGCATTCGTTCTATGCCATGTCTTCCCGGGCGCTTGACAAATTGGATGCTTTCTACGAACGTCTGATCAACTGGGTGCTGCACCATAAGACGGTGGTGATTTGCAGCATGTTCGGCCTCTTCGGGGTATCGGTTTTCATGGCTCGCTACATCCAGACCGACTTCATGCCGATGAACGACCAGAGCGAAATGTCGGCCTATGCCAAGATGCAGTCCGGCCAAAGGGTGGAAGAGACCAAACGGGTGGCTTTGGCCATCGACTCGGTCATCCGCGCCCGGATTCCGGAAATCAACCTGATCAACCTCTCCTACGGAACGGAAGAAGAGGCTTCGACCGCTTCTCTGATGAACACCACCGGAAGCAATATCCTCAATATGCGTATCCGAACCGTGGAAAGGGAGGAACGCGACCGCTCCGTCTTCGAGATTGCCGACCAGATGCGGGCCATCTTCAAGGAATTTCCCGAAATCGTCGAGTTCACGGTATCGACCGGAAGCATGGGCTTTGCCAGCAACACGGCCGACATCGAGGTCATCGGGCATGATTTTGCCACGACCACGGCGGTTGCCCAGCGGATTTCGCACGAAGCGTCCAAATTCCCTGCCGTGGGCGACATAAAGATAAGCCGCGATGACGACAAGATGGAACTGCAAGTAGTCCTGGATCAGGACAAATTGGCGCAGCACGCCCTGACCACGGCCGAAATCGGGCAGTACATGCGTAACCGGGTTTACGGCTTCCGCAATACCAAGTTCAAGGAAGACGGGGAAGAATACGATATCATTGTCCGTTTGGACGAGAAATACCGTTCCTCGATTACCGATGTGGAGAACATCCTGATTACCGACGGGCATGGCCAAAAGGTACGTTTGAAGGAACTGGGGCATATCCGGGAATACTACTCGCCTCCCACCATCGAACGTAAGAACAAGCAGCGTCTGTTGACGGTAAGCCTGAGCCCGGCCGCCGGCGTAGCCTTGGGCGAAGTGGCCGGCATCGCCCAGAGCATCATCGACAATATGGAAGACGTGCCTCAGGATGTGACCTTCTACATCGGGGGAAGCTACGAGGACCAGCAGGAATCCTTCGGCTCGCTGATCATGCTGCTCCTGCTTTCGCTGATGCTGGTCTATATCGTGATGGCGGCCCAGTTCGAGAGCTTCAAGATGCCGTTCATCATCATGATGGCCATCCCGTTCGCCTTCACCGGGGTCGTATTAGCCTTGCTGATGACCCATACGTCGCTGAGCGTGGTGGCTGCCTTGGGTGCGGTGATGCTGGTAGGTATCGTGACCAAGAACGGGATCGTGCTTATCGACTTCATCAACCTCTTGCGCGAACGCGGGGTGCCTCTGTACGAGGCCATTGCCAAGGCTTGCCGTTCCCGTCTGCGTCCGGTGCTGATGACTTCGCTGACCACCATCTTGGGGATGGTGCCTATGGCCTTGAGCTCGGGCGAAGGCTCGGAAACCTGGAAGCCTATGGGTATCGCGGTCATCGGGGGGATGGTGTTCTCCACCTTGATTACCCTGATTATCGTGCCGGCCATCTACGCGGCCACCAACAAGAGCGGCAACCGCAACAAGGAGAAGAAACTGGCCAAGCAGTATTTGTTCATGGAGGGGGTGGAAGATGAAACCTTGCCTGCCGTGACCCAATAATGATTGGCGTGTGATAATGGGCGATCTACTTCGTTGCGAACCTTGTCCAAGTCGGTCATGTACGGAAGTACACTCCCTCCTTGGCCTGCGGTTCAGCGCCTCGTATCTCACCCATTCTGACACGCCAATTCCACAGCAAGGATTGCCAGGTCAGATATACAATAATAATGTAATAAGAACAAGGCGTGTCAGAACGGGCAAGATACAAGGCCGCCAAGGGTGAGGACGAGGGAGCGTACTCTAGTACGTGACCGAGTCCGAATCCCGCAGGCAACGCCGTAGATTGCCCGTTATCACACGCGGTAAAAAATAAAGAGATGAAAAAAGCAGTATTCATAGCCTACAACCAAGCCCTCACCGAACGGGTCGACTACATCCTCAAACAACTCAATATAAAAGGTTTCACCCAATGGCCCGTGGTCAACGGCGCGGGGACTTTCGGGGGCGAACCCCGCATGGGCACCCACACCTGGCCCGAAATGAACTCCGCCACCCTTACCGTGGTGGAAGAAGAGATGGTGCCGCTCCTGCTCAAGTACGTGCAGAAGCTGGATGAGGTGAATAAGGAGAATGGGATTAGGGCTTTTGTTTGGGATATCACCTCCCTGTATTGAAATCGCTTTTCTAACGGTGTCTACTTCGTTGTGAAAAGGGCAACAACTCAGTCACGTACCCAAGTACGCTCCTTCGTGTTGCCCTTTCCACGCCTCGTATCTGCTCGCTATAACACCCTTTTAATCAAGTCGCAATAGTCCGCTCCTTCGTGCTGCCTGCGTTGATGCCGCCGTGAATATGTTTTTCACCACCTTTGCCGGGACACCGACAGCCACCGTATTGGCAGGAATGTCGCTTGTGACCACCGCCCCGGCGCCTATCACGGCATTATCGCCGATTGTCACGCCTTGCAGGATGGTGGCATTGGAACCCACCCAGACATTCTTTCCCAAGACGATAGGCGCGGGATAGGTCATTTTGCGCTTCTCCGGCTCTAGGAAATGGTTGAGCGTGGCGAACACCACATTATGCCCGATCTGGCATCCATCCCCGAGGGTCACGCCGCCGTGATCCTGAAAATGGCAACAGGCATTGATAAATACATTCTCCCCCACTTCTATGTTCTTCCCGAAATCGGTATAAAACGGAGGGAACACACGGAGCGTGGAAGGAACGGACTTCCCGAACAACTCGGACAGTATTTCCCTGGTTTCTTCCGGCGTATGATAAGCTGAGTTCAGCCGAAAAGTAAGCTTGCGCGCCTCCCCGCTCATCAAGTCCATGAACCGGTGTATCTCTTCCGTGTCAAGCGGTTTGCCTGTCTTCACGAAATCCTTGAAAGCTTCGAGTGTCATCATTTGCCCAATTTGTCGTATTCTTCATCGGTCACGGGTTCCAGCCATTCGTTGGAGGTGTTTTCCCCGGGAATCTCGAAGGCAAGATGGGCGAACCAGCTGTCCGCTGCCGCTCCATGCCAGTGCTTCACATTAGCCGGAATGTGTATGACATCGCCCGGAAGCACCGGCACGGCCGGCTTGCCTTCCTCCTGGTACCAACCCTTGCCGGCCACGCAGACCAGCATCTGCCCGCCTCCTTTGGTCGCATGATGTATGTGCCAATTGTTGCGGCATCCCGGCTCGAAAGTGACATTGTTGAAAGGTATCTGCTCCTTGGATATCGGAGCTAAATAGCTGTTGCCGATGAAATACTGAGCGTAAGCGGTGTTCGGTTCGCCGATGGGGAAAACCATCTCCCTCTGGAAAGCGGCCTTGCCATCCGCATCTTCCGCCGTTCGTGCAATCTTTTCCTGTGCCATATTTCCTTGCATGTTGGTTATTGTCGCCAATAGGAATAAAACCAAAATCTTTTTCATGCTACCCGATTATTTGCGCAGCATCGTGCTGTTGTTGCTGCAAAAGTAGCGGTACCGGACAGATAAAAACATAACGATTCTACGGATTATGGTAACCTTTTTACGGAATCATTCAGGAACATAGGCCGTCAGGACAATACAACGGCTATCAGCCTGCGGATTTCCCCACCCGATCCTTTCTAGCCTGCATGATATCGTCTTTGTTTTCTAAAGCCCATTCTATCAAAGCATTGATATGTGGAAGCAAGGAATATGCCCGATGGGTCAGCGCATACTCCACTCTTGGCGGGACTTCAGGATATACGGTGCGGGTGACATAGCCGTCCTCCTCCAATGTGCGCAGAGTCACCGTCAGCATCTTCTGGGATATGTCGGGAATCTCCCGCTGCAGTTCCTTGAAACGCACCGTCTCCTTGCTTGCCTTGTTCAGCGTGTATATGACCAGAAGAGACCATTTATCGCAAAGCCTGGCGAGGATATTCCGTATCGGGCAATCGGGGAATACCGCATCCTCTATCGTTGTTCTATCCATGGAATCTCTGTATTTCAATTGACTTTACAAAAGTAAGCAAATACCTAAAGTATTGCAAAAAACTTTTTTTTCAAAAATTCTTCCACTTTTAAACAGCTGATACCCAACAATGGTTACCACCAAGTAAGTAACTGACATACAAGCACCTACTTGCTTGATTGAAATAATCTGCACACCTTTGCAGCACAAAAGAAACAAAGAAACTTTTAGTAACCAACAAAAAAGACTTCAAAACAATGAAAAAGGTATTGTTCATCTTGTTTAATCTTTTAACTGTTACAGCTATGGCACAGACAAAAGGACGTTTCGAGGTACATGACCTCGGCAATTGCAAACTGCACGTTTATTACACCAACGACGCTTTGGGCGATGCAAGCTACATCATCGAAGGCAAGGATGCTCTCGTGGCAATGGAGCAGCCGCTGTTCAAGGACAATGTGGCCGAGTTCGACACTTACCTCTCCAACTTGAAGAAACCCGTGGAGAAACGTATCACGGACTACCACGTAGGCGGAACCGGAAACCACGATGTGGTCATGGCTGAGGGAATGCCCGAATTCACCAAAGGGGAAGTGTACGGAGGGATGATGCAAGGCTTCGCTCAGGCTTTCGGCGATGCCTTGACCGACATGCCTACAGGCAAAGCATCGGAAGTGGCTTTCGGCACGACACAGACCTGGGCCGGTATCACATTCGAGTTCCGGCCAGGGGCCAGTTCCGATTTCCCGGGTGCAAGCATCCTCATTGGCGGAAAGGCGTACTATACCCACTGGACTCCGGCAAAGGCGCATGCCAGCCATTTGCAGATATCCTCCCCGGCTGCCATCGATGCGGAAATCGCCGAAGCTGAAAATTCACTGGCATCGGGCGCGGAGCTGTTCATCGGCGGACATGGCGGGGCTGCCCGGCGTGATGCGGTAGAATTCAAGATAGCTTATCTGAAGAAGATGAAAGAACTGCTTGCAAAGAACGGGACGGTTCAGGATTTTGTGGACGGCATGAAGAAGGCTTATCCCGGACTGCCGGGCGAAGCGGGACTTGCGGACTTAGGCAAGGCTCTGTACAAGTAGGATGTAGCTACGGCAAGGCTTCGGACGGAACTTGACAATAGTACAGTCCGAAGTCTTGCATTTTCCCGTTGCCGCCCGCTGTCAGATTCCGCTATCAATCCACTTGACCACCCGGCAAGGATTACCCACTGCCACGCAATTGGCAGGGATACTTCGAGTCACCACGCTACCGGCACCGATAACGCTGTTCCTGCCAATCGTGACCCCGGGTAGCAGAATCGACCCTCCGCCAATCCATGCACCGTCTTCAATCTTGACGGGACGAGCAATGGTGTTGCAGATGCCATCGCCTTCCTGCCAGTCCCAAACCATCCGCTCGCGTACATCGATAGAATGCGTGGCCGTATATATCTGCACATTAGGCGCAATAAGGACATTATCGCCTATCTCGATGCGGTGATTGTCCACAAAGGTGCAGTTCATATTGACAATGACTTTATTGCCAATAAATATATTCTTCCCGTATTCGCAATGGAAATCGATGTCAACGTGCACCCCCTTGCCCATGCTTCCGAACAATTCCCGCAACAAGGCCTGCTTGCGATCCGTGTCGGCATAGTCCGTAGCATGCAGCATAGCCAACAAACGCCTTGTCCGCAAAGTCATTTCCGCAATTTCAGGGTCCTTGCCTCCGTTGAAAGGCTCACCCGCCAAGCATTTCTCGTATTCGGTTTTCATCCTATCTATTTCATCGGTTTACAAAAACGGCGATAAAATTAATAATCATCCGCCATTGAACGAAAACTTGCCTCCGGCTTCTTTTGAAGCGGACAATCCTCCCAAAGCCTGACTGGTTTGGGTTGGCTACTCTATTGCAATCTTCATGACAAATGTAGGTTTAGCAACGTTCCATCCTCAGGATAGGGAACGGATTGCCTTGGTCATCGATGCTGTCACGGCGGAATGCGCGGAAGCCCATTCGCTCGTAGAATTGCACGGCGGATGGGTTCTGCTCGTTGACATCGACATATTGCACATCCTGCTCATCGAACGCCTTTTGAACCAACATTCTTCCTATGCCCTTCCGGAAATAGTCCGGATGGAGGAACAGCATCTCTATCTTGCGTTCCTGCACGCCCATAAAACCGATGGGGCATCGGGCATCCTTCACCACCCATAAGGTTTCGATTTGCTGCAAAGCTTCTTCGGCCTGCGGCATCAAGCGGAGAATATCCCCATCCGTCAAAAAATGATGACTGGCACGGACGGAGGATTCCCAGATTCCAAGCATTTCGGCAATGAGTTCCGGGTCACGAACCGCTTTTTCAATATTATCGATACCAATCATAGCTTTTCAAATGTGTCTGGAAAATAACTCTCAGCTGGCACAGCGGTACTCGTTGGGAGTAGTACCTGTCTGTTTCTTGAACCAGCGGCTGAAATGTTGCGGGTATTGAAAACCGAGTTCATAGGCAATCTCGCTGACGGACTTCCGCGTGCCCGACACACGCTCTTTCGCCATTTCCAAAATCTTCTGCTGGATATGCTTCAAAGCAGATTCTCCCGTTTCCTTCTTCAGCAAGTCGCTCAGATAGTTGGGCGATAGGCAGAGCTTGTCAGCGCAGTACTGCACAGTGGGCAATCCTTCCGTGGCAGGCTTGCCAGAGCGGAAATACGCATCCAGCAAGGTCTCGAAGCGGGCCAGGATGTCGCTGTTCAGGTTCTCGCGGGTAATGAACTAGCGATCGTAGAAGCGTTCGCAATAGTCGAGCAACAGCTTGATGTTGTCGACAATAAGGGCTTTGCTATGCTTGTCCACCGGATATTGCAGTTCCTCCTTGATCTTTGTCAAGCAGTCAACAACCGTGCGCCGCTCCCGAGGCTTGCGGAAGATTCTTGGCGTTGTCCCGTATCGGGGCGGATAGGAACTATTACCACTGGTAATAACACCTATTCTTTATAGAGCCCGAATTTATTGAATTGGTAAGATGCCGCAATGTTTTCTTCCGTGTCCGCTTGAAGGAGTTGAAGCATTTCCCGAAAAAATTCCATATAGCCGGAACCGTTGGCTGTTACGATATGTTTATCGCTGACCGCTTGCCGCTCTACATATCCTTTTTCATTTTTGTAATTGTCTTTGCCCCAAAGTTTTAGTTGTTTTAACGTATTTCCTGTATGTTTCACATCGTTCAAAAAACCATGCGCAGCCATAAATGAGGCGGCATTGCAGATGGCTCCTACGATTTTTCCATTTTCGAGGGCTTTTCGGACGACAGGCTCCACTTGCTCCGCTTCCGGTGAGTTCCATTGCATACCTCCTATCAACACCAAAGCTGCATAATCGTTTGGCAGAGTTTGGAAAGTATAATCGGGCAACGTACGGAACCCTCCGATGGAAATAACGGCATCCATTGTCGGGGCAACCACTTTACATACATATTTTGTATCGCTTCCGGGCATTACTCCAGCATTCAAAGCCGATGCCAAAAATGATCCTTCCCAATCCGCATATTCATTGAGAAGGGCAAATAAAACTTGCTGTTTCATTTTTCTCTTGATTTTAGAATGCTTTTTGCTTTGCGAAGATACGAAAAAGCAGGAATCCGGGCATGGATTATTTCTTGCACCCACGAAACGGATTTGAAACCCCGTTCCCGGTAACGCCCCGCCCGCTTATTCAGCCTTGAGGTTTTCCAAAGGCTTGGACGAAGCCACCTGCCAGCTCTGGTAGCTGACCACCGACGATACCAGCAAGGCCATCAGCAGCAAGACCAAGGGGAACACATAGACCGGGAAGGCGATCCGGTAAGCGAAATCCTCTAACCAACGGGAAATGAACCAGACCGATACCGGTATCGACACCAGGAAACAGAGCAGGAGCATCCCCAAATAACGGCGGTTGAGCATCCAAAGCATTCCTCCGGTTGTCGCCCCCATCGCCTTGCGAATGGCGATTTCCTTGCGGCGGTAGGCGCACTCGAACATCACCAGGCCGAACACCCCGGCCATCGACACAAAGATAGCCAGCAGGCTGCAAAGCGTCACCAAAGCCCCCATCTTACGTTCCTGTTCATACGTATGCTGCAAAATCTGGTCGTAAAAGCGAATCTCGAACGGGTAATCCGGGTCGAACGAATGCAAAGTCTCTTTCACGCACCGCATTGCCTCCGCCAAGGAGACATTGCTTGAAACCCTGACATAAAGATAGTTGTACATCAGACTGTAGCCCGCTTGCACATAGAAAGCCATCGGCGACACCTTTTCCCGCATCGAGGAAATCTTGACATCGGGTACCATGCCGATGAACTTATCGCTCTGGAGTTCCGTGAAATCCCAAGCGTTTTCCCGGAAGAAGGCCTCGTTGCAGATAAAAACCCCGCCAAACATTTCTTCCTTGCCCAAGGCATCTGAAGCCATGAAATCCCGGCCTTCCATCACTTCGATGCCTACCGTTTTCAGGAAATCCGGCGTGACCGGCAGACACCAGAACCTCACATCCTTGCCTGAAACCTGCATTCCCCAGCCTTGAAAACGTTCCCCGCTCCCTAGCACATCGGCCGCATACGCCACTCCTTCCACGCCCGGATAGGACTTCAGCTGTTCCGCCACGGCATCCTGCTTCTCCCGGATAATCTTGCTGGTATTAGAAACAATCAACATGTCCTTGGCATAGCCCAAAGGCTGGTCCAGCATGTAGCGGTTCTGCCCCATCATGGTCAAAGCCATTGCCATCAGCACGAACGCCGCCACGAACTGCACGCAGACCAAGAGGTTCCGCAGATGCCGCCCCTTGGCCGAAAGCCCGAAGCTGCCTTTCAGGACGATAGCCGGAGGGAAAGAGGTGGTATAAAATGCCGGATAGACACCGGCGACAATGCCTAACAGCACGGCCAATCCGGAGGTCAGCCAGCAAAGGGGATACTGCGCCTGCCAAGTCAGATCGGCCGAAACCCAATCGACTATCTGTGTCCGGCTCGCCCCATACAATAGCAACAAGGACAACAGATAAGCCATCAAGGAAAGCAGTACCGACTCTCCAATCAGCATCAGCCGCAAACGGCTCGCCGAAGCCCCGAACACCTTGCAGGTATTGAGATTCTTAATCCGCAAGGGAGCCATGGCCATATTGAAATTGGTATAGTTGACCGCTGCAATGACGAGCAGCACGAAAGCCAAGGCCAGCAGCAGCCAAAGCGTGCCGGAATCCGCCTTGGGCCGCATATCCCATACATTCTGCTCGAAATGGGATTGGTGCAAATTCACCAAACGCAGTTCCACGCCGCCCAGACCATCCGAACAGAAATCCGCCCCTTCCTTGGCAAACCACGCATTGAAATCCTGCGCTATCTGCGCCGCATGGGATGCATCGTCCAAACGGACATAAAACAGGAAATTCCAACCATTCCAAGAGTCATAATAAGAATGGCTCATCCTGTAATACACATGATTGTCAACGGAGGTGTTCCTGGCAAAATCCCGATAGACCCCGGACACGACAAACCGCAGGTTTTCTTCTTCCTCCGCCACCAGGACTTCCCCCACCGCATCGATCCTGCCGAAAAGCCGCAAAGCCATGCTCTCCGGAATCAGCACACCCTCCGGTTCTTCCAAGGCATCCGGGCTTCCTTGCAGGAAATCAAACGAAAACACATCAGCAAAATCGGGCGTGACCCCACAAAAAGTCTCCATGTACAACGTCCTGGACTCTTCACCCTCCACATAAAACAGCACTTCCTGCTTCATGGAGGCATCCTGAAGGCAGCTCGACAAGACATGGGGCGAGGATTGGGCAACCTGCCGGGCATACGGCCAAGCCACCACGGTCTGCCACGAGGACTCGCTCTCATGCTTGATTTCCGCGACAAAGATATTCCGCCAGCCTTCCACCGACTTATCGTACGAACGTTCGTAACGAATCTGAGCCATCAGCAACAGGAATGCACCGAAAGCCACCGCCAAGCCCACGCAGTTCAGCACCGAAGCCACGGTATAGCGCCGAAAGATATTCTGCAAATTGACAATCACGTTCTTTAGCATAGCAAAAGTTTTTAACCCAACGGGAAACCACCTTGATATTTCCCCGTATTTCCCGCCCCCTCAATCACAGCAAAAAACATGCCACAAAATGCAATCACCTCACAATCACCGCTAAACATTTTCAAGCAACTTCAAAAGTGTAACAAAATGGAACACTCGCTGTAACACAAGTGTTACACTTCGGGCTCAACGCTGTACGTTCCTTGACCTGATGTTTCCGGAATGCCGTACATTCTCGATCACAGACCCGAAAAATCATGCAAAGCCCAATGTCTATCGCGATGCCTCACAGAATCTACCAATTCTCATCGGTTAGGAAATCGACTATATGCCGATGCCTTACACCTTCGATATTGTCCTGCCAAGCATCATCCATGCTAAGCACGAACTTGGGATAATGGTCGCCAATGGCAAGCAGAGGCGCGAACTCTCGTTCTACGGTCTCATTCGATTCCATACGATATGTTACTTGAATATAAATTTTCTCATTCTTTCGAATACCCACAAAATCCACTTCGCGGCTATCCTGTTTACCGATAAACGTGTCATAACCGCGACGTCTCATTTCCCAATAAACAATATTCTCCAATGCCCCGGAAATCATCCGGTCTTTATATCCCATAACGGCATATATCAGCGACAAATCACTGACGAAATACTTTTCGTTGGTCTGCAACTGCTCTTTTCCTTTTATATCGTAACGAGGCACGCGTTGCAGAATGAACGCAGCCTGAAGGGCATCCAGGTAATTATAGATGGTATTGATGTCCACCTTCCGCTGCTGGCTTTTGAAATAGTCGGCAATGTTCTTCGCATTGAGCCGATTACCAATATTGTCAAACACAAATCTTACCACCCGTTCCAACAATTCCACATTGCGGATACCATGCCGTTGCACCGTGTCGCGCAGAATGACAGACGAATAAATATCGTACACCAGCTTGTAAATAGCTTCATAACTGTAATTGGCCGTATGCACGGCGGGGAAACCGCCCATACGGAGATACTTCTGGAACTCTGCCCGCAAATCCGCCTTGCCTTTAGGACTTATACCGTGGAACAAAAGATATTCATTGAACGACAGAGGCATGATATGAAAACTGACATACCTTCCTGTCAAATAGGTAGATAATTCGGATGACAACAGTTTGGAATTAGATCCTGTCACATACACATCCACATCCCAATCCACCATAAATGAATTGATGGCTTTCTCCCAATCCTTCACTTCCTGTATCTCATCCAGCAGGATATACAGCTTTCCGTTCGCTTTCTCCACCTGCCCCTTCATATATAGATACAAGGCCTTTGCATCGCCAATGTCCATCCACTTGAAACTTTCGAAGTTCATATACACAATACGTTCCTTGGCCACCCCCTGACGCTCCAGTTCCTCAGCTATCAGCTGCAGCACAACCGACTTCCCGCATCGGCGGATACCCGCTATCACCTTAACGAACGAACGATTCATAAAGGGACGAATTTGCTTCATATACAGTTCTCGTTCTATCATACCCATATCTATTTTAGATTACAATCACAAAAATAATACTTTTACAAATACTTTTTATGGGTATAGCAATAAAAACTTATTATAACAAAATTTATCATTCATAACTTCAACCCGATGCAGGCCGCTGGCAAGGTCGCTTTCCATGCAAAACTGAGCAAGCTCCTTTTGCATGACACTCGACTTTCGCTATCGTTGGCTTCGCCGAAGATTGGCTGTCGCCGAAGCCCCTACGCCTCGGCCATGTTCAAGCAAGGGAACGGCTTGGCATGGCTCTCGGCTTAACCGGGGCTTTTGCC
>JADIMZ010000049.1 GCA_017694335.1 Candidatus Pullibacteroides excrementavium | reverse complement strand
GTTCCTTATATATATTATTAATATGTCGCCCAATAACAGTCCTGTCCTTTTGAAACAATTCCGCCATCTGTGCCTGTGAGATCCATACGGTATCTCCGTCCATCCTAACATCTACAGTAGTCTGCCCATCGGCAGTACGGTAAATTACTATTTTATCATTCAATTCCATATCCCAACTCCTTAAACAAGTTCGACAATTCCTTTTTTGCTTTTCCTCCTGCCGGAGCCGTTCGCCTTGCTGCCGCTTCATTGGGCTTAGATGCAGGATTTCAGCCAACCAACAAAACCGGCCATCGGTATCAGCGGGCGACCCGGCCGAAGTCCATCGTGCAGCAAGTCCTCCATTGGGGATGTTCGCCACAGCCTATGCCCACCACGTTGAAATCGGGCGAAAGCAGGTTCTTGCGGTGTCCTCGGGAGGGAACACCGTCATCGATAACCAGCTGCAAGACCACGTCCTGCGCCGTGTTCTCGAATCCAGCCGCCAGGTTCTCGCCCCAGGCCGTCCCGTCAAAACCGAATTGCTGGATACGGTCGGAAAAAGAAGTCCCATCGCTACTGTTATGGCTGAACGTACCGCTGCGAGCCATGTCCTGGGTATGGGCATGCGCCGCCTTGATCAGAATCTCGTCCGGATGGAGTATTGGCAATGGCTTCGTCTTCTTCAAAACGGAAATGCATTCCTTGACTGCCTTCACGCCTTCCTGGGTCCGCATCCACAGCCCTGGAGAAAGCTCGTGTTCCATATCGCTTTCGGAAAAACGTTCCAAGAAAGGCTGGACCACTTCCTGCACATACCATTTCGGATTCGACCGCAATTTATTGATTTCAAACACCACATCCCGCTCCATCTGGCTCATCGAAGCCGTTGCCGCCGCCGTGTTCAAGCTGTCCGGCCAAGCCCCTTGCGCCGAACCGGCCATCATACCGGCAAATACCAAACTCAGAATCAAGAAAAACCGTTTCATATCTCAAACATTTTGTCCATTGAATCCCATCAAGTCCTAAGCCATCATTTAGCATCAAATTATCATCCGGCATCGCCTGCGGAAAAGCGTACAGACCTGATTCACGGAACCCAATTTCAAAGATACGATAAGATTTCGAGTATCTTCGAATAGAGCCAAGACGAACCCTCTCTAACCTTCTTATCTTGATACTATTCAAGCCAGAACAAAATGAAACACCCTGAATTCCCATATTTCGTTAACTTTGCAAAAACGCTCACGCAACATGAGGCGCGAAGAAAAAAACAGAATTGCCTTTTTCATAGCTTGCATCAGCGCATTCGCTGAACGGTTTTCCCTCAGCAATGCTTTCGCATACAATTATCTCTCGCAATACAAAGGCCTGGATTTCATTTACGACTTCTATGATATCGAACATACGTTCTCCATCGATGATGCCGTAGATGACATGCAGAGAATATGTCAACGAAACGGAGGTCCTTTAGCATGATTCTGTATCACGGTTCAAATATCGAAATCAACGAAATCCAACTTTCAAAAGGAAGACATGGCAAGGATTTTGGACATGGATTCTACCTAAGTGATGACTATAGGCAAGCTGTCAGAATGTCGGAAAACGTAGTCCGAAGGGAAGCTTGCGGAACTCCTATCGTAACAAAATTCGAGTTCGATACCAATGCTCTTACAAGCCTGAATGCATGTCACTTTGATGGATACACCAAAGAGTGGGCAGAATTCATACTAGCCAATCGCCAAAACAAATCTGACAAACAAATACATTCTTACGATATAGTCATCGAACCTATTGCCAACGATGCTGTCGGAGTCCAAATAAGACAATTGTCACGAGGCTTTATCTCTTTTGACAGGTTTCTAGAGAGTATAAAATATGTCAAACCCACCATTCAGTATTTTTTCGGCACTGAGCAAGCCCTTCAAACCTTAAAAAAATTATGAAATCCGAAGAACGGCAGTTTTTAATTGAAAGCCTTTGCGAAGACCTGGTTCCCATGATAATGGATAAATACGGCCTCTCCGACAAAGCTGCCATAAAAAAATTATATACATCGTCCACCTTTTCAAAACTTGAAGACCCTGAAACCGGATTATATTATCAAAGTCCGGTTTATCTCTTCGACATGCTCAAAGAAGAGTTCGATGCCGACATAGTCGATTCCTCAAAAGAATCCCTCAAATCTTGATCGCGAACTTTTTCAGGCGGGTGTCGAGCATGGGAGCGGGAATGATTTTCTTGACCGTATCAGCCACGATATTAAGCATTCTCTCCCGGACGAAATCTTCCCGGATCACCAACGAGATTTCCCGGACCGGAACACAAGCCGGACAAGGCTCCAAAACGTCCCCCGCCACCGAGGGCATCCGGCCGGTGATAGGCCGCACATTAGCCTTCTGGCTTTCACTCAGGCAAGCCAGATGCAATTCCGGAATCACCGTGTAACCCCCGTTGGCATCCACCACACGGATCAGCGTATCGATGCTCCCCGCCTCGTATTCCGCATGCGTCCGGCTCTTCTGATGGCAGAAAGCGAAAACCTGGTTCCGAAGGCAATGCCCTTCCTGCAAGACCCACAGCCTATCCGAAGGCAGTTCATCGGAAAACACTTCGCGCTGCTTCCACAAGGCATCCTCCGGCGAAACATAGGCTTCGAATTTCTCGTAATACAAGGGTATCTCCAACAGTCCCTTATGTTCCAAAGGGGTGGCCAAAACCGCCATGTCCAGCTCGGCATCCAAGAGTTTTTCCACGATGGCCGATGTCCGCATTTCCGAAACCTTCAGCCGGATGGCCGGATGCGAATGATGCAGTTCCCGGAACAGCCCCGGTAAAAGATAAGGCGCAATGGTCGGGATAATGCCTATGCTCAGATGGCCGCCCTCTTCCCCGCGTTCGCCCTGGACAAATTCTTCAATCTGCGCCGCGTTGTGCAAAGTGACCCGCGCCATGGCAATGATTCTCTCCCCGATGGCAGTAGGCTTGACCGGATGCGAATCCCGGTCGAAAATCCGGACATCCAGCTCCGCTTCCATGTTCTTGATGGCCGTGCTCAGGCTCGGTTGCGACACCCCGCATGCCTCAGCCGCCTTGACAAAATTCCGATGATTGTCCAAAGCCACAATGTATTTCAAAGCCGTCAGATTCATAGCATTCCGTTTTCTATCATATCCTATTCCGGCCTCCCTTGCAAAACTGGAAAGCAGGCAATAGCCACGCAAATATAAACTAAAACTATAATAAGATAAATTTTATCTATTTGTTTTATAACAAAACTCCCTCTACTTTTGTCTCGTCAAACAACGGCAAAGCTTCCGTAAGCAAAGCCCCGGAATCCGGCAGAAGGCGAAAGCTCGAAGCCGGAATCCGACCGAAGCCGAACCCGGAACCGGATTGGAATCGAAACATTCCATTGCCAAGAGAACCCAACCAAAACCCAGCAAGGCGAGCCGGGCGAACCTGAACCGTCCGGCCTCCGCCTCCAACAAAACAAAAAATGAAACAGAAAACCCTTCTTATCGGAACATTGCTGCTGAGCGCCCTGCTATCGGCCTGCGGCAGTCCAAACTCTCCGGCATCGCAGCCAAAAGAGACAAAACAAACAGAAAACCAACAAACACCAAAAACAAAAAACACCATGAACACGATTCATCTCAGCAAAGCGGAATTCTTAAGCAAGGTATATGACTTCGAAGCCAACCCCCAGCAATGGAAGTTCGAGGGGGACAAACCGGCCATCGTGGACTTCTACGCCACTTGGTGCGGCCCTTGCAAAGCCTTAGGACCCATCCTGGAAGACGTGGCCAAGGAATACGCCGGCAAAGTGGACATTTACAAGGTGGACGTGGACCAAGAAAGGGAATTGGCGCAGGCATTCGGCATCCGCTCCGTCCCCACCCTGCTCTTCATCCCGGCTTCGGGCGAACCCAGCATGGCACCCGGCGCTCCCACCTACTCCCAACTGAAGGAAATCATCGACAAGCAATTATTGAAATAAGGGACATCGAAAGAGAGTTTGCAAAGGAAAGGACGAAAAGAAAAAACGCTTGTCCTAAAAAAACAAAATCAACAGCCTCGGCCGGCAAACGCCCCGCCGAGGCTGCATTTTTTATTCCGCGCAACGGGCAAGAAATTCCGCCGGGGTCATGACAGGCATATCAAAACCAGCAAAGCCTTTCACATCGCGCGTAACAATAATGTCCGAATCTGCTTGCAAAGCCGCAAAATATTGTACAGCATCTTCAAAATCAAAAGGACGAGACTCGGCAGCTCTTCGTATGGATTCTTGGCCGATAGAGCAGATTTCAAACTTCTCTGACAACCAAAGTATTTTAAAAAGCAACGAATTCTCAGGATAAGCTTTCCACATGATATAGGCCGCATTGATAATGGACAATGACGACAATATACCCTCCACTTGCCTGGATATGCATAAATCCATAATTTGGGAAGATTCGGCAAAGAAAGGTTCCCTTTTATTCAAATAGTCTATCAAAACATTGGTATCCAAGAAAACTTTCATTGGGCCAATTCCTCCCACATTTTTTTCTTTTCTTCCTCAATATCAATATCTACCGGCAAACGATCAGCCACCATCGCCTTCACTTCAAAAGACACATCCGCACCCGCATGACGATGAGGGAATACAAAATCTTTGCTTTTCCTCTGCACATGGGAAAGTTCTTCATACACTTTATCTGCCAGCCATTTCTGATTGTCTATGCTGAGAGACCGAACCAAATTCCAAACACTATCCAACGAAACTGTCGCGTCCATATTTTCCTCCTTGCATTTTCTATCCTAATGCAAAAATAGCGAAAATTCACCAAGTCGGCCATGGCATTAATCCTTATTCCTGCCGCACGCCCCGGATCGGATCCGCATTGGCCGCCCGAAAGCTTTGCCAGAACACGGCCACGAACGAAACCAAAGCGCAGAACAGCCCCGCCGCCAGCACGTGCAAGGGATTGAACGCAATGCGGTAGCTATAGCCCGAAAGCCATTTCTCCAAGAGAATCCAGCACACCGGCAAGGCTATAAGGAAACCGATGCCGGTATAAAGCATGAACGAACGAATCAGCCGCCGCATCACCGTCCGGCTCTCCGACCCGAACACCTTCCGGATAGCTATCTCCTTGGTCCGCTGGCGGATGAAATACATCGACATGGCCACCAAGCCCATCACCGAAATCACCAAAGCCACCATGGCGAACAAGGCCACAATCTTGGACAAGCGGATCTGGGCATCGAAAGTCTGGCGAACCCGCAAATCCAGGAATTCGGCCATCACTTCCCGTCCCGTCACTTCCTGCACGGCCGACACGACATCGTTGTACGCCCGCACCGGGTCGCCTTGGATTTCGACCAAAATATTCCATGCATACCGCAAAGCCCCCGGCGAATAAATCCCGATCATGAAATACGCCTGCTCTTCAGAGAAAAGGATATTGCCCCGATGGAAGTCCGCCACCACGCCCGCTATCGGGTTTCGGGAATCGTAATAGCGGAAATCCGGCGCATCCTCCTCCAGCCCCATCGCCTTGAAAGCCCCCTGGGTCAAGTAAACGCCCTCCCCGGAAGCTAAATGATTATCCCTCAATATTTCCAATCCAAGGATATGGAAAGCCGTGGAATCCATCCAAAGCTGCTGCATGGAAAGATTCTTGTCCTCGTAGGTGCCGGACAAATTGTTTCCCCCGTCGAAAGGCGTGCCTTGGCTCTTCCCGACCCGCTTCACGCAAGGCAGGGAAGCAAGACGGTCCAGAATCCGGGCATTCTCCTCCGGCGTATAAGTCTCTGCCGCTATATCCAACACGTTTAAGGTGTTATAGCCCAATGGAGCTTGTATCAGATGTTTGATTTGCAAGGAAATCACCAAAGCCGCCGCCAGCATCGCTATCGTGGTTCCGCTTTGCAGCATCATGAAAACCTTGCCGAACACCATCTTGGATCGCCGGGCGAAAGCGCCTCTGACAATATCCACTGGCTTCACCGCCGACAGGAACACTGCCGGCAGGCAACCCGATAGAATCCCCGTCAGAAGCACCAACAGGACAGCCGCCGCTATGCCGCCTGCCGAGTACAGCAAGGACATATCTAAATCCGCCTGCAACAGGTTCCCGGCCACCGGATAGAAAGCCAAGGCCAATAACAGCCCAAGCAGGTAGGCGACCAGCGACAGGAACAAGGCTTCCCCTACCAGACGCAGCATCACCGAGAAGCGCGATGCGCCCAAAAGCCGCTCGGTAGCCACTTCCTTGGCACGGAACCCGGACTGCGCCACCGTCAAGTTGATGTAATTGAACACGGAAAACAGCAGAATCAGGATTCCCACCGCCATCAGCACATGGACAAAGCCCTTGTCGCCGCTCCGGGTCAGCCAAGCCTCCGTAACCTCGAAATAGGCATCCCGCAAAGGCACAAATTCCACCTCGGTGGAAAATTCCTTGTTGTAAATCCAATAACGTTCCTTGTAGAAATCCAGCACATCGTCATGATGCCGGTTCATGTCCTGACCGGGCAGCATCTTCAGGAATGTCAAGGTGCAACCCGCGTTCCCATCCCGGTCCAAGCCAATGTTCCCGTTGAACTCCGTCACCCTTTCCACCCGGAGCAACATGTCCGCATAAGGCAAAATCGAGTTCCGGATATCAGCCATGACCCCTTTCACGACCACCCATGTAGAATCGGTAATCCGTACCGACTTGCCCACCGGGTCTTCGTCCCCGAACAGTTTCCGGGCAAAGCTTTCCGAGACAACTGCCGAATAAGCGTCTTGCAAGACCGATTCCGGGTCGCCCTCTATCAAAGGGAACGAAAAGAATGTGAAAAAGTTGGATTCCGTGAAAAAGAAGTCCGCGTTAGCCACCCTGTCCGCGTAATGCACCGGCGTGCCTTTAGCCTGCTGCCCCACCACCGGGCAGACCGCCTCAATGTCCGGGTAACGTTCCTTGAGCCAGTAGGCTACCGGAAGCGCGTCCATAGGGGAGTAATACATCCCGCCTTCCTCCGGCATGCCTTGGAACTGAAGGCAAATCCGATCGGCATCCTTATGGAACTTGTCCACCGAAAGCTCCTGGTAAATATAGACCGAAATCAATATCACGAACATCAAGGAGATAGCCAAACCAATGATACTGATAGCCGTATAGGCCTTGTTTCGGCTAAGGAACTTGAAAAAAGTGCTGCTGTAAATCCTTGCCATGCCAACTAAACGTATTTCTTATTGCACATTGCTGAATACCAAAATTTTGCACACAACGCCCTTCGCCTGCTCACTTCCCTTGACAAAAGCGAAACAGGAGAAGGACAGGCAAACCTACACGAACTCGCTGACCGAGGCCACGATGCTGCCGTCGAAGAGGTTGACGATGCGGTGTGCCATGCCTGCATCATGCTTGGAGTGCGTTACCATGACGATGGTCGTGCCCTCGGCATTGAGGTCGGTAAGCAGCTGCATCACCTCGGCCCCGTTCTTGGAATCGAGGTTACCGGTAGGCTCGTCCGCCAAAATCAGATGCGGGTTGCTGACCACCGCCCGGGCTATAGCCACCCTCTGCTGCTGGCCGCCCGAAAGCTGTTGGGGGAAATGCTTGATCCGATGGCTGAGGCCGACCCGTTTCAAAATCTCGTTGACCCTCTCCTTGCGTTCCGAAGCCTTGACGTTCAAATAGGTCAAAGGCAGTTCCACATTCTCGAACACGTTCAATTCATCAATCAGATTGAAGCTTTGGAACACGAAGCCGATATTGCCTCGGCGAACCCGAGTCCGGTCGCGTTCCTTGAGCTGCCCCACTTCCTGCCCCATCAGGAAATACTTGCCCGATGTGGGGTTGTCGAGAAGGCCGACAATGTTGAGCAAGGTGGATTTGCCGCAGCCCGAAGGCCCCATGACGGCCACGAACTCGCCTTCCTTCACTTCCATGTTCACCTTGTTGAGCGCAATCGTCTCCACTTCTTCCGTCCGGAAACTCTTGCTCAAATCTTCCAGTTTGATCATTGCATCCATAGCACAAAGATTTTTAGTTATATACTACATTTATTATCATTCCGACCGCAAGCCCTCTACCGGATTCCGGCTGGCAAAACGAGCCACCTGAACCACCAAGCAGCCGTAAGCCAGCACGCAGACCACGAGAATCCCCGCCGCGAACATCCACCAAGGCATCCCCGCCTTAACCGAGAACTGCTGCAACCAGCGTTCCAACACAAAATAGGCCGCCAAAGCCCCGACCAGCACCGCCGGCAACGAAGTCCTGAGCGTATCTTTCCAGAAAAGGCCCAAGACACCTCCTTGCGAAGCCCCGTGTACCCGCCTTACCGCAATCTCCTTCCTCCGCCGCGCCAACTCGTCGTTCAAATAGCCCAGCAATCCCAGCAAAGTTATCAAAAGGCAGACTATGCCACCCACTAAAATCTGGTTCCTGAACTGCACCACATCCCTATAAGACTCCACAATCTCGTCCCGGAACGAATACAGCCCCACATTCCCGCCCGGCAACAGACGTTCCACCACTTCGCCGACCTTGGCCATCGCCTCCGCATCCCGATGATGAAAAGCCACCAGCATATAATTGAAAAGCCTCGGATCCCGACCATAGAACAAGACAGACGGCCTATCGTCTTC
>JADIMZ010000048.1 GCA_017694335.1 Candidatus Pullibacteroides excrementavium | reverse complement strand
ATATGGTTTCGGTCTATGGAAGAGAAATTTACCGGAATCCGGACAGGCTGAAGAACCTGATGGGGGATTTGTTCAGCGGGGAGGAACGGATCAAGCGGCTTTTCCGGCGGGTGTTGGTGGAAGACAAGCTGTCGGTGAAAGTGTACGAGATAGCGCAGAAACCGGCTAATGAGCGGCCTCCGTTCTATACCCGTTTGGCGTGTCAGTTCGCAGAAGCGGATTGCCGGCCGATGGAGTTCGGTCTGGAGGTGGTAGCCGCCTTGGTGGCCGGATTGACCGGGGAGAAATTAACAACGTCCGGTGTCCGGCAACCCCTGCGTCCGGAATCCACAGATAAAGCTGGCCAGAAAACACGCAAGAGGAAAATTTTGGCGCAGGTCTTTCCGGTATCGGGTTCCCGGAACAAGATCGTGCAGCTGGGGCAGGCGAAGTTCGATATGGTCTATGTGGAGGGCGGCACGTTCCGGATGGGCGCCACGGAGGAACAGGGCGAGGAGGCCAAAAGCAATGAAAGACCGGTGCATGAGGTGTCTTTGGCCGAATTCATGATAGGCCAATGCACCGTGACGCAAGCCTTGTGGATGGAGGTGATGGGGAAAAATCCCAGTCTGGGCAAGCGGGGCGGGAATTATCCGGTGAACAAGGTGAGCTGGATTGATTGCCAGAAATTTATCAGGCGGCTGAACTCGCAGACAGGTCTGAAGTTCCGTTTGCCGACGGAGGCGGAATGGGAGTACGCGGCGCGGGGAGGCAAGAAAAGCAAGGGATACAGGTATGCCGGGAGCGATAATCCGGACAGGGTCGGCTGGTATAAGGAGAACAGTTGGGAGAAATGCGATGCCGAAGGGAACCGGTTGTGGCATGTCCATGAGGCAGGAGGCAAGAAAGCGAATGAGTTGGGAATCTTTGACATGAGCGGGAACCTATGGGAATGGTGCCAGGATTGGGCGGGGGATTACGATACCCGGGCTCGAACGGATCCTAAAGGTGATTTGACGGGGAGCGCCCGTGTGGTTCGCGGCGGCTGTTTCAGGGCGGTGGCCGGTCGATGCCGGGTTACGGCACGCTGGGAATATGTTCCGGATCAGAGCCGGGACTTCCTGGGCCTCCGTCTTGCCTTGTCCCTTTAGTTCTCCTGCCGGGCATCTCCTTATTTGTACCGTTTGGGAGTGTCGAGGCGGCATAAAGGAATTTCATGAAAGGTGAAATTTTGTATATTCACGTTCCAATACAAGCAGATGTTATGAAGAAGAAATTAATTATCAAGAATATAGGACCTGTTCGGGATGTGGCCTTGGAATTCCGGCGGTTCAATTTCTTTATCGGTCCGCAAAGCAGCGGGAAAAGTACCATAGCTAAAGTCTTCAGCACCTGCAATTGGGTCGAGAAAGAAGTCTCGACTACCTTGGACGAGAAAGCCGTCAAGAATGCCGATGCCTTCACAGCGCTTATGGTGGATTTCCATAAAATGGACACCTATTTCCATGCGGATTCGGAAATCCATTATGAATCCGACTGCGTTTCGATTGATTTGGACGGGAAAGCCGGGTTGGCCGTCCAAATCAAGGAGAACAGCGAATATCACAGGCAGAAGATTTGCTATATACCAGCAGAGCGCAATATAGCGACCTTGCCGGAACTTCAAGGCTTCGAATTCGGAACAACCAATCTGAGGAGTTTCCTGTTCGATTGGTTCAATGCCCGGGAATATTACACGGCGGAAAACAAATCGGAAATCCTGAATCTTGGGCTCAGATACTATTTCGACCCGAATGAGACCAAATACAAGGATAGGATTGAACATGACAATGGGAAGACTTATCGAATGCCGCTTGGAAGTGCATCCAGCGGTCTGCAATCCGTCATTCCGCTGTACATCATGATGCAATACTATTCCGGCCAGTATTTTGAGGATTTCGATCAACGTTCCTCGTTCGATTTGAATGTCAAGACGAGGAAAATACGGCGTCGTCTTTTGGAAGAAATGGTCTTGAAAAAGATGTTTCCCGAATACGACGATAAAAACAGCGATGAATGGCTGGACAGGGCCGTGGCGATGATGCAGGCGCAAAACAAGGAGATAATTTCTTTGTATAGGGACAATGTTAGAGCCTTGCAGCGACTCACTATACCCAATAGGACCTGTTTTATTGTCGAGGAACCGGAACAGAACCTGTATCCGGATACTCAGACGGATTTGATTGAAAATTTCGTGGAACTCTGCAGCAAATCGCGGAAACACGAACTGACGGTTACCACACACAGTCCGTATATATTGAACCTGTTGAATCTGTTGTTCAAAAGGCATGATGTCAAGATGGAGTCTGCGGCGGGCTTGGATTTTGATGAAACTATGGTGTATGCCGTGGCCGATGGCGGGGTGTGCGAACTGAAGCTCCGCAATGCGCATTTGGTTGACCCTAAATACCTCTCGGCTCCGATAGACCGGATATACGCGCAATACGAATCCATATAGCCATGTTGAAGGATTTATTGGAGAAAGATTTTGTGTCGCATCATGGTATCCATGTGTCGCCTGTGGCGGATGCCGTAATGGTATCTTCGGCATCTTGTCATTGCTGCGCTTATGGCCGCTGTTGTTGTCCTTGTGGTTGTTTCGATTTGGATGATATGCCTTCACCAGTTCAAGTGCTTCCGCTAAGAGAGGGCAAGGTGTCGTTTGAAAACAAGGTGCATGGTGAAATTGAAGTTGTTGCGTACGAGAATTTTGTGAATCAGTGCACCAGGCCGGCTTCATTTTTGAAGGGTCGCAAAAAGTGTGATTACGTTCTGAAGCATACAGATACTTTATACCGGAACCCGGAGCGGCTGAAGAACCTGATTGGGGACTTGTACGGCGGGGAAGAGCGGGTAAAGAAGCTGTTCCGGAGGGCGTTGGTGGAGGAGAAGCTGTCGGTGAAGGTGTACGAGATAGCGCAGAAGCCGGCGAACGAGAGGAAGCCGTTCTACAACCGCTTGGCGAGCCAGTTCGCGGAGGGGAATTATTTTCCGTTGGAACTGAGCCTGAAAGTAGTGGGGAGTCTGGTGACCGGGCTGACGGGAGAGGTACTGGAGGGAGCAGGCCTTGGGCAGGAAGTCGGGGACGAAAAGGGCGGAAAGGGTTCGGGAGGCCAAGGGCAACCGGATGCAGCGAAACCTGTGTCACGGCCCGAATCCAAGAACCGGCTCATACAAGTAGGGAATGTGCAGTTCGAGATGGTGCATGTGGAGGGTGGCACGTTCCGGATGGGGGCGACGGAGGAGCAAGGGGAAGATGCAGAGGGTTGGGAGAAGCCGGTACATCGAGTGATCTTGTCGAGTTATCTGATAGGGAAGCACGAGGTGACGCAGGCTTTGTGGGAGGCGGTGATGGGGAGCACCCCGAGCTATAGCAAGCAAGGCGGGGACTACCCGGTGGAGCATGTCAGCTGGGACGATTGCCAGGAGTTTGTCAAGAAACTGAACGTAAGGACGGGAATGAAGTTCCGCATGCCGACGGAGGCGGAGTGGGAGTACGCGGCGCGAGGAGGGAACAGGAGCAAGGGGTACAAGTACGCGGGAAGCGATAATTTGGACGAGGTGGGCTGGTACGATGGGAACAGTGGATGCCATACGCATCCAGTAGGTGAGAAGAAGCCAAACGAGCTTGGGCTTTACGACATGAGCGGGAACCTATATGAGTGGTGTCAGGACTGGGGCGGTGTATACATCAACGAGGCACAGACGAACCCGACTGGACGGCAATCCGGGGTTCTTCGCGTGCTTCGCGGGGGCAGTCGCTGGGGCAGTGCCAGGAGCTGCCGGGTGTCGAACCGGTACTACGGCGACCCTGGCAGCAGGTACGACAACAATCGCGGCCTCCGTCTCGTTTTGTCCCTTTAGTTTTTCTGCCGGGCATCCCATCTTGCTCACTAAGCTCTGAAGCGGCAACCCGAAGCAAGCCGCCCAGCACGGTCTGCCGTTTTCCGGCCAGACTCTCGGATATTTTCCTTATCTTCGCAAAGTTTATTTTAGAAAAGGCTTTGCTGGTGAACCTAGGAATTCAAGGGCAAAAGGCTGGAACTGACGGGAGGCTGCGGATAAGAACTTCCGTATATAACGCC
>JADIMZ010000047.1 GCA_017694335.1 Candidatus Pullibacteroides excrementavium | reverse complement strand
CTACCACTATCGCCGCCATCATCCTCACCAAAAACGAGGAGGGGCACATTGCCCGCTGCATCAAATCATTGGAAGGAGTTTGTAATGAAATTTGGGTGATAGATTCGTTCAGCACCGACCGTACCTGCAAGATTGCGGAAGAACTGGGGGCGCAGGTGCGGCAACATCCATTTGAAAACCAAGCAAGACAGTTTAATTGGGCCATTGCCAACTGCCCGATTGCATCGGAATGGATTTGGAGGATAGATGCGGACGAGTATGTGGAAGAATCATTGGCCTTAAAAATCAGACAACAATTACAAGGCATACCGGATGCTATCACAGGTATTTATGTCAATAAGAAAATTGTTTTCATGGGTCGCCCCTTGTTACACGGAGGATGGTATCCTGCCCCCCAGATAAAAATTATCCGGAAAGGATATGGAGGCTGTGAAAACAAATGGATGGACGAGCATTTGATTGTGTTTTCGGGAGAAACAATATACGTAAACGGGGATCAAACGGATGATAATCTGAATGATTTGAACTGGTGGTCACAAAAACACATCACTTATGCCACACGAGAAATGGTAAACATGTTGTTGATGGAATATGAATTGGATAAAACAGATAAAAATGTGCGGGCCAGCTTTGGGGGGACAGATGCTGAGCGCAAACGCTGGCTAAAACTGAAATACGTGAAGCTCCCCTTGTTCATTCGACCTTTTATTAATTTCTTTTATCGTTATATCCTGAAGGCCGGATTCCTTGACGGAAAAGAAGGCTTCATTTGGCATATCCTGCAAGGCTTCTGGTATCGGATGCTGGTGGATGCCAAGGTGTATGAGCTGAAGAAACGCTTTCATTTTGACAGAGACAAGATTAAGGCATATCTGAAAGAAACATACGGAAATCAATGAAAATTTCCCTCATCACTACTTGCTTCAACCGCGAAGCGACCATCGCCCAAGCCATCGAAAGTGTGCTGGCCCAGGATTATCCCGACGTGGAGTACATCGTGGTGGACGGTGCCAGTCGGGACCGTTCCCTATCCATCATCAACCGATACCGGAACCGAATCGACCGGATCATCTCGGAACCGGACCGGGGGATGTACGAAGCCATCAACAAGGGCATACGGGCATCGACAGGCGAAGTCATCGGCCTGTTACATTCGGATGACTTTCTGTTTGACACGCACGTCCTTGCAGACCTGGCTGCCTGCTTTGACAGAACCGGTGCGGACATGGTGTATGGCAATGGCCTGTTTGTGCATGCAAAACAGACGGACCGGGTGGTACGCAACTGGGTAAGCGGACCGTTCCATCCCTGGAAGGTGCGGTACGGCTGGCTGCCTTTACATCCTACGGTGTATGTCCATCGCCGGGTGATAGAACGTACGGGACTGTATGATGAACGATACAAAATTGCAGCAGACACGGATTTCCTGTTGCGCTGTCTGCTGGACACAACCTGGCGGGTGGAATACCTGAACCGGTACATCGTACGGATGCGGATGGGCGGGCTTTCCACCGATCAGGCACGCCGGAAACAGATGTGGCGGGAAGACGTGGCCATCTATCAGGAACACGGCTTCCCCGGCGTGTGGTTGAAGCTGCTGAAAATGGGGTGGAAAGTGCCGCAATTCCTGGTAAAGAAGTTATAGAGAAGGACAAAAACAACTTTGTGACAATTTGGCGAGCCTTTGTGACAATTTGGCCACGGGTGTATTCATTTTATACGTTCCTTTGCATGTCAAACAGAACGTAACGGTATGAAGTGGATGCAATCCTATAATAGCTTGGTTCAGGCCATTGTCATTGGCATGGAAACACTCTTTTGTGGAATTGTGTTCGGGCCCTTTTGCAAGTTGGCAGACCCAGCCTCTTTGGAAAAGATGCTGCATGCCCCGAAGATGCAGATTATGCTGACACTGATGCTGTGTTATGCCTTATGCGGGATGCAACGGTCCGTATTGCTGCACAAGCGTTTGGTCTACGCCTACCAGATTGTCACGGTGGTTTGCCGGAATATCGTTTCCTATGCGGTGCTGGCCGGAGGAATCTTGACCATCGGCGGATACATGGATGTATGGTCCGGTTTCTTCGCGGGATATCTTCTGGTTTTGTGGACTGCCATGCTGGCATTCCGGTTAGAAACCCGCTTTCTCGTCAAGCGTGTCCGACTGAGAGGGAAGGACCGTAAAACCGTGGTCTTGGTCGGCAACAACAAGGTCTGTGTCCAGCTATATTACGAGTTGTCTTCCGAAGTGTGGGCAGGATATAATGTTGTGGGATATTTCGGAGACCACCCCCAGACCGATTTTCCCGATGCATGTCCATTCTTGGGGAGACCGCAGGAGATAATCGGGTACTTGAGAAGAAATCCGCAAGTGAAAGGATTGTTCTGTAACCTGTCCCGTCCGGGCAAAGACACTGTCCGGGCGTTGATAGATTATTGCGAGAATCATCTGATACATTTTTATATGGTGCCGGATATGCCTGATTATTTCCAAAATTCCATGTCGCTGGATCGGGTGGGGATGATTCCTTATCTCAGTTTGCGCAAAGAGCCGTTGTGCCATCCGGGCAACCGCTTGCTGAAGCGGGGATTTGATGTCGCCTGCTCGCTGGTCTTCCTGTGTACCTTGTTTCCGGTCATCGCACTGGTGGTGGCAGTGGTGAGCAAGTGTACCATGCCCGGTCCGGTGTTTTTCCGGCAAAAACGATCGGGGCTGAACGACAAGGAATTTTATTGCTATAAATTCCGGAGCATGAGGGTGAATGAGGAAGCCGATAAGG
>JADIMZ010000046.1 GCA_017694335.1 Candidatus Pullibacteroides excrementavium | reverse complement strand
GTGTATATTTGTATCTTAAATGAGCGGGGTTGAGGGCGTTGTTGAGACGTAGTTTTTTGATACTGTGATAAAACAAGCTTCCGGCTTCCGTGCAAGACAAACCTTAAAACATCTTTGCAAATCATGATTCAACGAATTCAATCGGTATTCCTGTTTCTGGCCATGCTGTTGACAGCCAGTTTGTTTTTCGGACCTGTGGTCAGTTTCAATGTCAAAGGGCACGAATACCCGATGAATATGAGCGGGTTTACTGGCGACGGGCAAATTTTCAACGCCACCGCCGGATCGTATTGGTTCCCCATTTTCACCATCGTGGCCGCGCTGGTCATCGTCTTCCTGGCCGTCGCCTTGTTTTCGTACAAGAACCGTCCCCGGCAGATAAAGCTTTGTGCCACCGCCTTCTTCCTTAACATCATCCTGCTTGGACTCCTATTCCTGGGTCCCGATGCCATCGCCTCGAACATTGCTCCGGACATGGCCGATGAAGCCGGAAGAATCGTGAGCTACCGATGGATTTGCTTCCTGCCTTTCGGGTCGCTTATCTTGACCAACATGGCATCGCGAGCCATCAAGAAAGACGAAGCCTTGGTGCGTTCCGCCGACAGGCTCCGCTAAGCCCGTCTCCGGCTGAATGCAAAACATCAGCCCGGTCCGCTTCCAGCGAAAACCCGCCCCATTCCGGTAAAAGGGAAAGTGTCTCCTGGAAGACGCTTCGAACCATTGTAAACAGACACAATAACAGAAAACCCGCCATGACCAAAGTAGGCATCTTGTCCGACACCCATGGAGAACTTCTCCCCCAGGTACTCCGTTTCCTGGAACCCTGCCAGTGCCTGTGGCATGCCGGGGATTTGGGTGGCTTGCCGGTGCTGGATCGTTTGTCCGCCTTCAAGCCCACGCTGGCCGTCTATGGGAATATCGATGACTACCTGGTTCGGCTCAGCCTCCAGGAAAGGCGGATTTTTGAATGCGAAGGATGCAAGATTGCCATGACCCATATCGGCGGCTATCCCGGCCATTACGCGCCCGGCATCCTCCCTTGGCTCGAAGCCGAGAAACCCGACCTTTTCATCAGCGGGCATTCGCATATCCTCAAAGTGATGCCCGACAAGAAGCATGGCTGGATGCATATCAATCCCGGAGCCGCCGGGAACAAAGGCTTCCATGCCCATATCACCGCCGTCCGGCTCGACATAGACGGCAAGAAACTGTCCAATCTGGAAGTCTTCGACTTGGACCGCGCCAGCCTCGGGCACGCCCGCACGATTTGCCCGGATTCGAGGCCGGCAGAACAAGCCGAAAGCAATCCGGCAACCGCCGGACCGCATAGCACCACGAGTAATCCACTGAGTTCCTCCCTTAAAAATCAAGCCCATGTACAAGATTGACGAAGCACAAGAGAAAAAAGAGATTTTGAGGCGGTACCGACTCATCTTCAAATCGTTCAAACGCGAGATAAGCCAAGAGGAACACGATGCGATCCACAAAGCCTTTGTCCTGGCGGTGACCGCGCACGGGCATACCCGCCGAAAATCCGGCGAACCCTATATCTATCATCCTTTGGAAGTGGCCCACATCGTGGTGGAAGACATTGGCTTAGGACCTACCGCCGTGGTCTGCGCTCTGCTGCACGACGTGGTGGAAGACACCGAATACACGCTGACAGATATAGAAAACGGCTTCGGCCCGACCGTGGCCCGCATTGTGGACGGGCTGACCAAAATCGATGCCATTTTCGACCAGAACCAATCGTTCTCGATCCAAGCCGAGAACTTCAAGAAGCTGCTCTTTTCTCTTTCGGACGATGTGCGGGTCATACTAATCAAGTTGGCCGACCGTCTGCACAACATGCGCACGCTCGACTCCATGGCTCGCGACAAGCAACTCAAGATTGCATCCGAGACCATCAACGTCTATGCGCCCCTCGCCCACCGTCTGGGGCTTTTCTCCATCAAGAGCGAGCTGGAAGACCTGGCCATGAAATACACCGAGCCGGACATCTACAGCTTTATCGCCGAGAAAATCAAGCAAAGCGAGCCGGAACGCGAGGATTTGATTAACAACTTCATCGACCCGATTCGCAAGAAATTGGATGCGGAATGCCTCAAGTTCTCGATTTCGGGTCGCGTCAAGTCCATTTGTTCCATTTGGGGCAAGATGAAGAAGAAGGGTATTCCCTTCGAGGAAGTCTATGACTTGTTTGCGATCAGGATCGTGCTGGATTCGCCGGTGGAAAACGAAAAAGCCGACTGCTACCGCGTCTATGCCATCGTCAACAGCCTCTACCGGGCCAACCCCGACCGGCTGCGCGACTGGATTGCGATACCCAAATCCAACGGCTACGAGGCCCTGCATACCACCGTCATGAGCAGCACGGGACGTTGGATCGAAGTACAAATCCGCTCCAAACGGATGGACGAAATCGCCGAACGGGGCTATGCCGCCCACTGGCGTTACAAGAACGAAGGCATCAATCCCGACGGGGAAACCGGGCTAGACCTCTGGCTGAACAAGATCAAGGAGATGCTGGAGCATTCCGCTTCGGACAATTCGTTGAGTTTCCTGAACGACTTCCGGCAGAACTTCTTCAACGGCGAAATCTACGTCTATACGCCTACCGGCGAGGTCAAGAGCCTGCCGGCGGGTTCCACCGTGCTCGACTTTGCCTTCCATATCCATTCCGAAATCGGTTTCACCGTGATTGGAGCCAAAGTGAACCACAAATTAGTGCCCATCAACCAGAAACTCAAGAACGGCGACCAGGTGGAAATCATCACTTCCAAGACACAGAAGCCGAACGAGACATGGCTCGACTATGTGGTTTCCTCCCGCGCCAAGTCCAAGATACGCCAATGGCTGCGCGAGGAACACGCCCGTTACTATAACCAAGGCCGCGATGCCTTGCAGCAGATACTGGCCGCCCTTTCCGTGCCATTTACCGAAGAAAACATCCGGACGATACAGAATGCCTTCTCGCGCAAGAACAAGTCGGAGCTCTTCTACGACGTGGCCATGCACAAGATAGAGGAAAAGGATATCAAGCCTATCTTCAAACCGCAGGAAGAGAAACACGAAAACTGGTTCTGGCAGATGTTTCGCCGGGGCGGTTCCAGCAACCAGGCCAAGAACGCGCCGCAGACGCAAAGCAACGCGCTCAACTTGCAGGATGCCATCCAGGCGCAAGTGGAAAACAAGCCCGAAAGCCTCTTGCTGGGCAACGATATCCAAAAGCTCAACTACATCATCCCCGAATGCTGCAACCCGATTCCGGGCGATGACGTGATCGGCATCATCATTCCTAACAAGGGTATCGAAGTACACCGAACCAACTGTCCCAAGGCTATCGAGCTGATGTCCCAGTACGGCAACCGGATTGTCAAGGCCAAATGGAAGAAGAACGAGCGCATCGGATTCCTGACCGGGATTTCGATCAACGGCTTCGACCGCCCGGGCATGGCCAAGGACATATTGGAAAAGGTCAACGACGATTCCCAGATCAATATCCGTTCCATCAACATGAAGTCGGCCGAAGGCGTGTTCGAAGGCCAAATCATGCTTTATATCAACAATACCACCCACTTGCAAGACATGATGGACAGGGTGAACCAGGTGGACGGGGTTGAGAAAGTGAAGCGGATAGACCAAAAAGAGGAGTAGCCTTTTTTAAAGAAGACAAACCTTTTTCCGCCCGACCCTTGCATGTTAATGAAT
>JADIMZ010000004.1 GCA_017694335.1 Candidatus Pullibacteroides excrementavium | reverse complement strand
AACATGATTTGTTCTTCGCCGCCGTAAACCACACAAGGAATCCGGCCTTGCAGACGGAGGTCTCTTGCATCTTTTTTCCCTACGTTCTGACGTGCAGAACCGCTAATAGATACAGTTTTCATTGATTGAATTATTATTAAAAGTGTTTCTCAAAATAAAACATGCCAATCGCGAAAGTTGACACATTTCCAAACGGCGTGTCAGAATGGGTGAGATGCAAGGCGCTAAGGGCGAGAACGAAAGAGCGTACTATAGTACGTGACTGAGTTCGAGACCCGCAAGCAACGCAGCAGATTACCCATTATCACACGCCGCCGCAAAGGTATGCTAATTCTGGAAGCTATACAAATTCGAAATGCTCTCGTAAGCTTCCACACGGCGAATCACTTCCGCCAGCAGCTTGGCCGTGGAGATGACCGTAATCTTGTCCGAAGGCCGCGAAAGAGGAATCGTATCGCTGACAATCAACTCGGTCAAGTTCGATTTTTCAATCCGGTCAATCGCGTTGCCCGACAATACCGGGTGGGTAACAATGGCGCGGACGCTCTTGGCCCCCTGAGACAAAATCAAATCGGCCGCCTTCATGATGGTGTTGCCGGTATCCAGGATATCGTCCATCAACACCACGTTCTTGCCTTCCACATCCCCGATCAACTGCATCTGGTCAACCACATTGGGTTTGCTGCGCTGCTTGTAGCAAATGGCAAAGCCCGTATTGAAAATCTTGGCGTACATGCTAGCCCGGCGGGTACCTCCGGTATCGGGCGAAGCGAACATCAGGTTATCCATGTTCATTGCACGCAAATGGGGCACGAACAAAGATGAAGCATAGAGGTGATCCACCGGAGTTTCAAAGAAACCCTGGATCTGGTCGGCATGGAGGTCGATCGTGATGATACGAGAAACCCCGGCCGTCGTCAGCAAGTTAGCCACCAACTTGGATGTGATAGGCACGCGGGGCTTGTCCTTGCGATCCTGACGCGCATAGCCGAAATAAGGAATCACAGCGATGATTTTCCGCGCCGATGCCCGCTTGGCGGCATCGATCATCAACAGCAGCTCGAAAAGATTGTCGGTGGGCTGGAAAGTGGATTGGACAATGAAGACATCGTTTCCACGAATGTTCTCTTCGTAAGATGGCCTGAATTCCCCATCCGAGAAAATAGCCACATCCGATGATCCCAGCGGAGCACCGTATTCCTTGGCAATCTTGTCGGCCAGATAACGAGTGGCCCGGCAGGAAAAAATCTTGACTTGCGCTTTGTTTTCCATCACTGTAGTTTTTAATTGTTTACGATTCGGTTCCACCCCGAATCCGCCTGCAAAAGTAACTTTTTGTTAACTTGCTTGCAAATCCCGAAAGGAATTAATTGCCGGCCGCAAGTCCATGGCGTTTTCCTACAATACCGAGATTTTGAGTAATTTCGCAGTTTGGTATGCGGATTCGAGGCATCGCAGCATCCTGCCGAAGCCCCCGGGCATCCCATAAAACAAAACGGTATGAAGAAACATGTTGATTTCCTGATCATCGGAACCGGTATCGCCGGTCTGAGCTATGCCTTGAAAGTGGCTTCCAAAGGCAGCGTCTGCATCATTACCAAATCCAAGGCCGACGAGACCTCCACCGCTTTCGCCCAAGGCGGCATCGCCACCGTGATGGATGCCTTGGATTCCCACGAAAAACATATCCACGACACCTTGGTGGCCGGAGACGGACTCTGTAACGAAAACGTGGTCCGTTTCACGATTGAGGAATCGAACGACCGCATCAACGAGCTTATCGCCTGGGGAACCGAGTTCGACCGCAAGCAAACCGGGGAATTCGAATTAGGCCGGGAAGGCGGGCATTCCGCGCACCGCATCCTGCACCACAAGGACCAGACCGGAGCCGAAATAGAACGCGCCCTGCTGAAAGCCGTCCGCGAACACCCCGACATCGAACTCTTGGAAGGCTATTTCGCGATAGACCTGATTACCCAGCACCACCTCGGCGTGGAAGTGACCCGCCGCACGCCCGACATCGAATGTTTCGGAGCCTACGTACTCAACCCCAATACCAATAAAATAGAGACCATCTTGGCCAAGACCACGATGCTGGCCACCGGCGGCAACGGCAACGTCTACACCAACACCACCAACCCGGTAGTAGCCACCGGCGACGGCGTGGCGATGGTTTACCGGGCCAAAGGCAAGGTCTCGAACATGGAATTCATCCAGTTCCATCCTACCGGCCTCTACAATCCCGGCGAGAAGCCCTGCTTCCTGATTTCGGAAGCCGTAAGAGGCGCAGGCGCCAAACTCTGCACCATCGGGGGCGACTACTTCATGAACCGCTACGACCCGCGTCTGGAACTGGCTCCCCGCGATGTGGTAGCCCGCGCTATCGACAACGAAATGAAAATCACCGGCGACGACCATGTGTTCTTGGATTGCCGCCCTATCTCCAAAGAAGAGATCTTCCACCATTTCCCCACTATTTACGCCAAATGCCTCTCCATCGGCATCGACATCACCAAAGACCTGCTGCCGGTAGTCCCTGTGGCGCATTACAGCTGCGGCGGCATCGTGGTGGACAGCAACGCCTGCACCAGCATCAAGCACCTGTACGCTTCCGGCGAATGCTCCTGCACCGGCCTGCACGGTGCCAACCGCTTGGCATCGAACTCCCTGCTGGAAGCCTTGGTATTCTCCCACCGCGCTTCCCAGCACGCCATCAGCCAGGTATCCCATATCAATTTCTGCGAGGAAGTGCCGGACTGGAACGATGAAGGCATGGTGTTCAACGAGGAAATGATCCTGATTACCCAAAGCCTGAAAGAAGTGCAGACCATCATGTCGAGCTATGTGGGCATTGTCCGCTCCAACCTCCGCCTCAAACGGGCTTTCGACCGCATGGACATCATCTACAAGGAAACCGAGGACCTCTACAACAAGTCGGTCCACTCGGTGAAATTGGCCGAATTGAGGAATTTGATTAATGTAGGCTATCTGATCATCAAAATGTCGATGGAACGCAAAGAGAATTGCGGCCTTTACTATAACATTGATAACATTAAGAAAACGGCTTGCCATAACGGATAATCTGCTTCGTTACGCGAGGCATTCAGGCTCAGTCTCGTACCAAAGTACGCTCCTTCGCCTTCAGCCTCGCGATGCCTCGCATCCCACCCGTTCTAACAAGCCGTATAAAACCTGTAAAAAGCTAAATCCTGCTTTCTCAAAAAAAACAGAATAATGGAAAATCCAGCAGCCCCCTTTCATCTTCACGCCATATCGCCCTGCGACGGCCGTTACGCAGACAAGACCGCCCCATTGCGGGAATACTTCTCCGAATGGGCTTTGATCCGCTACCGTCTCCGGGTCGAAATAGAATACTTCATCGCCCTTTGCGACTTCGACATCCCGGCCCTCGCCGCTTTCCCCAAGGAGAAGTTCGAGGATTTGCGGAATCTCTACCGGAACTTTTCCGATGCCGATGCCCAGGAAATCAAGGAAATCGAAAAGACCACCAACCACGATGTGAAGGCGGTGGAATACTTCATCAAGGCCCGTTTCGAGAAATGGGGCCTGCAAAGCTTCGAGGAATTCGTGCACTTCGGGCTTACTTCGCAGGACATCAACAACACCGCCCAGCCGCTGATGCTCAAGGAAGGCTTGGAAAACGCGGTCCTGCCCGCCTTGCAGAGCGTCATCGACAAGATTAGCGAGAAGGCCGAAGAATGGAGCCAGGTGGGCATGCTGGCACGGACGCACGGACAGCCGGCCTCGCCGACCATCCTCGGCAAGGAGATGCTGGTGTTCGTGGAACGCATCTACAGTCAGCTGCACCTGCTGGCCCGTACCCCGCACTCGGCCAAGTTCGGCGGCGCCACCGGCAACCTCAACGCCCATTACGTGGCTTTCCCCGACAAGGACTGGGTGGGGTTTGCCAACCGCTTCGTCAAGGAGCACTTGGGCTTGGAACGTTACCAGACCACCACGCAAATAGAGCATTACGACAACGCCGCGGCCATTTTCGACGCGATGCGGCGGGTCAACACCATCCTAATCGATTTCTGCCGCGATGTCTGGACGTATGTCTCGATGGATTATTTCAAACAGAAAATCAAACAAGGCGAGGTCGGTTCGTCGGCCATGCCGCACAAGGTGAACCCCATCGACTTCGAAAACGCGGAAGGCAACCTGGGCGTGGCCAACGCCCTCTTCACGCACTTGTCGATGAAGCTGCCCATTTCCCGGATGCAGCGCGACCTGACCGACTCCACGGTCTGCCGCACGATAGGCTTGCCGATGGCTCACAGCCTGATTGCCTACAAATCGCTCGAAAAAGGCTTGGGCAAGCTTCTCCTGCACCAGGAAAGCTTTAAACAGGACTTGGAAAACAACTGGGCCGTGGTTTCGGAAGCCATCCAGACCATCCTCCGGGCCGAAGGCTTCCCACATCCTTACGAAGCCCTCAAAGCACTGACCCGCACCGGAAACAAAATCACCAAAGAAACGATTCACGATTTCATCGACCATCTGGACGTGCCTTCGCCGCTCAAGGAAAGGATGAAACGAATCACGCCGCAGAACTACACAGGGTTCTACGGGGCGCATCCGGAAAGCATCGCCAATCGCATAGCCGAATGCAAAGCCTAAAATAAACTGCAAGCCGAGCGCAGAGCCGAACGCAGTTCGAGCTATGCCGAGGCGCCGCGTTTATCGGAAACGAAGCTTACAATCGTTTTTACGGGAATCGACGGTAGGGGTGTGGTGTTTGGATACAGAAAAGGGGACCCATTTGATTGGAGTCCCCTTTTTTATGTGGCAAGAATCCGTATTTAGTTCTTGCTTTCTTCAATAGAAGCCTTTCGGAAATCTTTGAACAACTTGGTCAGTTCCAAGGAAGCCTTGCGGGCGCGAGCACCAGCGGCTTTGTTCCCTTTTTCACTGTAAGCGGTTGCATTCGTTTTGAACACTTCCAGCTGCTCATTGATCTGGTTCATTAATTCGTTCATTGGTAAAAAAATTTAGGGGTTAGTAAAAGTCCTTTATGGGAGGGAGAACTGCGCGGTTGCCCGCGAAAGGACTTGGGGGTCACTTAATCTCCCTAGCAGAGCATAAAACCCCTTACGAGTGCCTCTACGACATGCGGAAAGCTGTTTTATGCCGGAGATCTTGTCTAAGACCGCCTTATTGCCAAGGCAAATGTACATAAAATCTTAGTTTTTCAAAGCGTTGCGTTTGTCTGGCCGGGGGTTGTTTTTGTCAATTCCTGCCTGTGATATGCTGTATGCAGGAAATGACCCTTTGGATTTCTTCTTCCGTCAATGAGGAGCCGGAAGGAAGGCAGAGCCCGGTTTCGAAGAAAGCATCGGAAATGCCATGGGTGTAGGAGGGGACATGGGCAAAGACCGGTTGCAAGTGCATGGGTTTCCAAAGCCGTCGGGATTCGATATTCTGGCTTTCCAGGTAGAGACGGAGCTCTTCGGCGCTGAAACCGGCCTTGTCTTTATCCACGAGGATGCAGCTGAGCCAGAAATTGGAGTTGAAATCGGCCGAAGGATTATCCATGATGCGGCAACCTGGAATGGGGTTGATTGCCTCGCGGTACATTCGCTGGATTTGCCGGCGACGGGCGATATGTTCGTCCAGGACGAGCATCTGGCCGCGTCCTATGCCAGCGCAGATGTTGCTGAGGCGGTAGTTGTAGCCGATTTGCATGTGCTGGTAGTACGGGTAGGGTTCGCGGGCTTGTGTCGCATAGAAAATGGCTTTCCGGCAATTCTCTTCATCGGGGCAAATCAAGGCACCGCCGCCGGAAGTCGTGATCATTTTGTTGCCATTGAAGGAAAGGATGCCGAAACGGCCCCAAGTGCCGCAAGGCCTGCCTTTGTAGGTAGAGCCGAGGGCTTCGGCTGCATCTTCCACCACTGGTATTCCGTATTGGTTGGCGATGGCCATGATTTCATCCATCTTGGCGGGCATCCCGTAAAGATGGACGGGTACGATGGCCTTGGGTTTCCTGCCTGTTTTCTTGATCCGGTCTTCGATGGCTTCGCGCAGTAGGGCGGGATCCATGTTCCAGGTATCTTTTTCGCTGTCTACGAACACCGGTGTGGCTCCTAAATAGACGATAGGGTTGCAGGAGGCGGAGAAAGTGAAGGATTGGCAGATTACTTCGTCGCCTTTTTCCACGCCGGCAAGCAGCAGGCCGAGGTGGATGGCTGCCGTGCCCGAGCAGAGGGCGGCTATGGTTTTGTTCCTTACCTGTAGATATTTTTCCAAATCGGCCTCGAATCCGTCTACGTTGGGACCTAAGGGTACGACCCAGTTGGTATCGAAAGCTTCTTGAATGAATGCTTGTTCCTTGCCTCCCATATGGGCCAAGGAAAGCCAGATTCGCTGTTGCATAGATTGTAGTTTTAAGGGCAAAACTGCAAAAGTAATGTATTCACATGGAAAAGTGAATAATGGGTTCTATCGATGCCTTTGCCGGTTTTATTGCAGGAACGGCTCCTGGAGTTCCTTGCCTAAGACGGTGCAGAAAATGATTTTCAAGTCCAGGCCGAAGCTCCAATGGGCCAGATAGGCGCGGTTGATCCGGGTCTTGTCGGGGAAAATCACTTCGTCGTTGTATCGTTGGGGATCGGTTTGCCGGGCAAGGAGCTCTTCCTCGTCACGGTATTTGAGGCTTGCCGGGCCGGTGATGCCAGGCCGGAGACGGAGGATTTCACGATCGTCGCCTTGCAGCTTGTCTGCGTAGCCGGGCACGTCGGGACGGGGGCCAACCAGGCTCATGTCGCCTTTGAGCACGTTCCAGAGTTCGGGAAGTTCGTCCAGTTTGTATTTCCTTAATACGCTGCCCAGGGGGGTAATCCGGCTTTCGCCTTTGACGGATACCGACGAGCCGCTGTGGTGCATGGTCATGGATCGGAATTTGTACATGGTAAAGGGTTTTCCGTGACGGCCGATACGGGTCTGCTTGAAAATAACGGGACCTCCCGGCATTTTGATACGGATCAGGAGGGCTATTGCGAGAAGGGCAGGACTGAGGGCGATCAGGCCGAAAAAGGCGCAGGTCCGGTCGAAGAGGGTCTTGGTTAGCATGGAATCGGGTTTTTACAGCCTTTTTTTGATGGCGTTGAAGCAATATCCGGCAAAATTGAAGCAAGATGCCGGCCAGGATAAGCTTTCATGCTGGCGGTATACTTTCCAGACATCCTGGGCCGATTTCCATTTGCTGGAGGTGTTGGACCCGTCTACGATTCGGTATTTGGCCAAAACCTCGGGCATGCCGTAAGCCGTGATTCCGGTTTTGAGTATGTCGAGCCAAGTAGCCATGTCCTGGCTGGTTCTCATATCGGGCATGACCACGGGGCCGGTTTTCTCTCGGTCGATCATCACGGTGAGGCAGCCGATGATGGTGTTGCGAAGGTATTGCCTGTAGGTGATGCTGGCTGGAGCCTGTATGGTTTTGTGCAAGTCTTGGCCTTCCTGGTTCATTAATGCATAGGAGGCGAACGTGAAAGCGGCCTGCTGTTTTTGCATGAATGGCAGTTGCTGCTCCAGTTTATGGGGAAGCCAAAGGTCATCGCTGTCCAGGAACGCGAGGTAGCGGCCTCGGGCATGGGACAGGGAATGGTTCCGGGCGGCTCCCGGTCCTTGGTTCTGGGTTTGCAGGAAGATTCGGATTCTTGCGTCATCCCGGGCCGCTTGCTCCAGTACCTGCGGCGTATTGTCGGTGGAAGCGTCGTCGGTGACGAGCAGTTCCCAGTCCTGGAAGCTTTGCTGCAGGATGCTCTGGATGGATTGCCTTATGAACCTGGCCGCGTTGTAGGCAGGCATGATAATGGAAACGAGTGGTTCGCGGACTTGTGCCATTGCTTGTTCTTTTGCCAAAGCGAGGGCGGTTTCGGCGGCTGATGCGGCGCGGGAACCGGTGCTGCTGGGCGGTGAGTCGTAAGGCTGGAGGATGCGCCGGATTTCGCGTCCGGCATGTCCTTATGGAATTGCAAAAGTACAGCAAAGTTTTCTTACCTTTGTAAGATTTGCTTTCAAGGAGGGAAGATACGTTTCTCGTGGGGAATGGAGAAATGGACCGGAAGGGCCTTGAAAGGTTTTTGTTTATTGGAGAAAAGGAGTTTCTGATGTCGTATTTTGCTCATTTACATCTTCATACTTTGTATTCGGTCTTGGACGGCGCTTCCAAGATTCCGGCTTTGATGCAGAAAGCCACCGAGTTTGGCATGGATGCGGTGGCGATTACCGACCATGGCAATATGTACGGGGTGATGGAATTCGTGGAGGCGGCGGCCAAGGCGGGCATCAAGCCGATTGTGGGCTGCGAGGTCTATGTGGCGCCCAAGAGCCGGTTCGAGAAGACGGGCCGGGAGGAACGCAGCAGCTACCACTTGATTCTGCTGGCCAAGAACCTGCAAGGATACCATAATCTGGTCAAGCTGTGCTCGTTCAGCCAGCGCAAGGAGGCTTTTTACTACAAGCCCCGTATCGACCATTCGCTTCTGGAGCAATACCATGAAGGCGTCATCGCCTGCTCGGCTTGCCTGGCGGGCGAGATTCCACAGAGCATCCTGGCCGGGCAAGAAGAACAGTTGAAAGAGAATATAGAGTTCTACCATAATCTTTTCGGGGAGGACTATTACTTCGAGGTGCAGAGCCACGGGCATCCGGAGCAGTCGCTGGTCAACGAACGTATCGAGCAGCTTTCAAAGCAGTACGGCATCAAGTGCGTGGCTACCAACGATGTGCATTTTGTGGAAGCCGATGATTACCAGGCACACCGTATCCTGATCTGCCTCAATACGGGCAAGAAACTCAACGAGGATACCAAGATGCTTTACACGGGCCAGGAGTACTTCAAGAGCGGGGAGGAGATGGCGGCCTTGTTCCCGGATCATCCGGAATATCTGGAGAACACCCGGGAAATTGTGGATAAGGTGGAGACTTACAAGTTGACGCATGATATCCTGCTGCCCAAGTTCACGTTGCCGGAGCCTTTCACTTCGGACATGGATTACCTGCGGCATATCACCTACGAGGGGGCGAAGAAACGGTACGGGGAGAACTACGAGGAGAACCAGCCGGTCAAGGAGCGCATCGACTTCGAGCTGGCTACCATCGAGAGGATGGGTTTTCCGGGCTATTTCCTGATTGTGTGGGATTTTATCCGGGCAGCACGTGAAATGGGGGTCTTGGTGGGGCCGGGACGTGGTTCGGCGGCCGGTTCGGCCATTGCCTATTGCATCGGGATTACGAACGTGGATCCTATCAAGTACGACTTGCTGTTCGAGCGTTTCCTGAACCCGGGGCGTATCTCGATGCCGGATATCGATGTGGACTTCGATGACGTGGGCCGGGAACGGGTCATCAAGTACGTGGTGGACAAGTACGGGGCCGAGAGGGTTTCGCAGATTATCACTTATGGCACGATGGCGGCCAAGTCGGCCATCAAGGATGTGGCAAGGGTGCTGGATTTGCCCTTGCCGGAATCTAAGCGTCTAGCGGATCTGGTGCCGGAAACGCCGGGTATGACCTTGCCCAAGGCGTTCAAGGAGGTTCCCCAACTCAAGGAGGAGATGGAAACCAATCCTAATGAATTGGTCCGTAAGACCTTGAAATACGCTTGCCAGCTGGAAGGCTGCATCCGGAGCGTGGGAACCCATGCTTGCGGGATGATTATCGCGCCGGAGGATTTGGTGGAATACGTGCCCACGGGGACGGCCAAGGATTCGGAAATGCCGGTGACCCAGTACGAAGGCAAGTACGTGGAGTCGGTGGGCTTGCTGAAGATGGACTTCCTGGGCTTGAAGACGCTGACAATCATCAAGGGGGCGTTGGACAATATCGAGCGGCGGCACGGCATCCGGATCGACATCGACCATATTCCGTTGGACGACCATGAGACTTACGAGCTGTTCGGCCGGGGCGATACCAACGGGATTTTCCAGTTCGAATCGGAAGGGATGAAGAAGTACTTGCGGGAACTGAAGCCGAACCGCTTGGAAGATATCATCGCGATGAACGCCTTGTACCGCCCCGGGCCTATGGAATATATCCCGCAGTTCATCAACCGCAAGTTCGGCCGGGAGAAGATTGAATACGATTTGCCGGATATGGAGGAATACCTCAAGGATACCTACGGGGTGACGGTCTATCAGGAGCAGGTGATGTTGCTTTCGCAGAAGCTGGCCGATTTCAGCAAGTCGGATGCCGATACCTTGCGAAAGGCGATGGGAAAGAAGAAAAAGGATGTGCTGGACAAGATGAAGACGGGTTTCATGGAGGGCTGCGCCAAGCATGGCTACGATGCCAAGGTCTGCGAGAAGATCTGGACGGACTGGGAGGCCTTCGCGTCCTATGCGTTCAACAAGTCGCATGCCACCTGCTATGCCTGGGTCGCTTACCAGACGGCTTACCTCAAGGCGCATTACCCGGCGGAGTTCATGGCTTCGGTTCTGACCAACAACTTGAACGACATCAGCAAGATCTCGTTCTATATGGATGAGTGCAAGCGGATGAAGATCAGTTTGCTGGGGCCGGATGTGAACGAGAGTATGCCGTCTTTCACGGTGAACAAGGAGGGGGCGGTTCGTTTCGGCTTGAGCGGCATCAAGAATGTGGGGACGGCCGTGGTGGACTTGATGGTGGAGGAACGGGAGAAGAACGGCGAATACAAGGATATCGTGGATTTTGTGCGTCGTTCGAACCTGAAAGGAATGAACCGGCGATGCATGGAGTCCTTGGCCAAGGCAGGGGCGTTTGACAGTCTGGGCAATATCCCGCGCTCGTTGTTCTTTTACCAGAAACCGGGCGAGAACCAGACTTTCACCGAGAAACTGCTGCATTACGCGGCCCAGTATCAAAGCAATCAGAATTCCTCGCAGACGGATTTGTTCGGGGAGGTGCAGTCGTCCACGGTGGCGGAGATAGATATGCCGGAAGTGGAGCCGTGGTCGAAGGTAGAGCAGCTTTCCAACGAGAAAGAGGTGGTGGGATTTTTCATTTCGGGGCATCCGCTGGAAACCTATAAGTTGGAATTGAGCCAGTTTGCCACTACCAGTATCTCGGCTATCAAGGCACAATGGGCTTCCTTGCGGGGGCGCAAGCTCAATTTCGGGGCTATCATCACTTCGGCGGCGCATCTGATGACCAAGAACGGGAACGGGTACGGGCGTATCACGATAGAGGATTACGACGAATCGATGGAATTGGCGTTGTTCGGGGAGGATTATTTGAAGTTCAAGCATTTGCTTAATATGGGCGAATTCGTCTATATCTATTCGGAAATCCGGCCTAGATGGAATCGGGAAGGGGGCGAGCTGGAATTGAAGGTGCTGAATATGATTCCGTTGTCGGAGTTGATGGACAAGAATACGAAGCAGGTGGAGATGGAGCTCGACTTGGAAGACATATCGGCTGATTTCACCCGGAAGATGAGGGATTTATGTGTGAAGTACACGATTCCTAAGAAGGCGGCGGCTGCGGGAGGCGCTTCGGTCAATTTTCATGTGCTGGATAGACGCAGTTCGTTGAGTCTGAATATGCCGATGCGGATCAAGGTCATGCCTTCGGAGTTTGTGCCGGCATTGCAAGAGGCGGATTTGAAGGTGGGCATCAAGTTGAAGTCGAACTGAAAGGCGGGTCAGGAACCGGTTTTCGCCTGCCTGAGTACCTGCGGAGGTTGATGCTTTGGATGATTTTTGCAAGGTTGGTAATTTTAATGTAACTTCGCTCTTTGGAATTCATCGGGGATGTTTGACCGCCGATACGTGTCGGGCTGATTGGGTCAGGCGTTCCTTAAACGTATAACCATTAAAATTTTAATAAAATGGCAACAACATTCACGGATGTGAACTTTGAAGAAACTGCAATCAAGGCAGCTACTCCGGTCATGGTAGATTTTGGTGCTGCATGGTGCGGCCCTTGCAACGCGATTGCTCCTATTGTGGACAAATTGGCTGAAGAATATCAAGGGAAAATCTTTATTGGCAAGGTCGATGTGGATGCTTGCCCGGAAATCAGCAAGAGATACAAGGTTCGCAACATCCCTACGATTCTGTTCATGAAGAACGGGGAAGTGGTTGACAAGCATGTGGGTAGCATCAGCGAAGGCGATTTGAGGAAGAAACTCGAAGCTTTGCTGTAGTGTCTGAAGCTTTTCACAGGCAAGTCACCGAGCCCTTCACCTCTTTGGAGCTTTTGGCTTCACAGGTGGTGGAGGGCTTTATTACAGGTTTGCACAAGAGTCCTTTTCACGGGTTCTCGGTGGAGTTTGCTGAACATCGCCAGTATAACCAGGGCGAGTCGGTCCGTTACGTGGACTGGAAGCTTTACGGCAGGACGGACCGCTTGTACGTCAAGAAATTTCAGGAGGAGACCAATCTCAGGTGTCATATTCTGATTGACACGTCTTCTTCTATGTATTTTCCTGTTTCTGAGAATTTTGATTTGTCTTGTCCTGATAAGTTGGGATTTTCGGTCTGTGCGGCGGCTGTCTTGGCGCATATTCTGGTTCGGCAGCGGGATGCGGTAGGATTGAATTTCTTTTCGGAAAAGGATCGGTTCCGGACGGAAGTGAAGTCGAGTCCTGCCCATCTGAAGTATCTGATGTCGGAACTGGAGAAACGTTTGGTTAGGGGTCGGCTTGCATCCGTGCTGAGGCAGGGTTCGGATATCGTGGAGACCTTGCACTTGGCCGCAGAACAGATTCATAAACGTTCGTTGATAGTGTTGTTCAGCGACATGTTCGACGGGGAGTACGGGACGGAAGCCTTGCTAGGGGCCTTGCAGCACCTTAAGTATCGGAATAATGAGGTGATTCTCTTCCATGTGACAGATCATGGCAGGGAGGCGGATTTCGTGTTTCCCGGCAAGCACTACTGCCTGGTGGATTTGGAAAGCGGGAACGAAATCAAATTGAGTCCGGCCCAGTATAGAGAACGTTACGTGGAGCGCTACAAGGCCTATATGGATATGCTCAAAGGACATTGCGAGCGCTACAGAATTGATTTTGTGGAAGCAGATATCCGCAAGGGTTTTGTACCCCTTCTGCAGGCCTATCTGGCCAAACGTGAGCGGATATTCAAATAAATATTTGGCTACGCACTCGCTTTTTCATATATTTGCGTGCCCATTTGGGCGATAAGAAAATTTTTCTTAGGCCTCTTGCTTCTTACAAGAGGGGTTTTGACGGAAAAAAAGTGAAATCAAAAACAAAATAACAATGAAGAGAGCACAGTTTATCGGTGTTTCTTTGGTTCTCGGGTTGGGGGTCTTGTTCTCATCCTGTGAGAGTCTCAAGAAAATGGCAAAAAATCATGCCCAGGTACAGTATCAAGTGAATCCAAGCCCGCTCGAAATGCACGGGGATAAAGTGAAAGTGGATATCAGCGGTACCGTTCCTCCCAAGTACTTCTGGAATAAGGCTATTGTTGTCTTTCAGCCTACCTTGGTTTATGAAGGTGGACAGCAGGATCTGAAGCCTATCATTTTGCGTGGTGCTAAGACGGTAGGCGAGGGTACGATGATTGATAACAAGATGGGGGGTTCGTTCAGCTATTCGGACGAAGTGGCCTATGTTCCGGCTATGGCCCAGAGCCGTTTGGTGATTAACCCGGTAGGGTACCCGGAAGCCAAGGCGGAAGGCATGGAAGTGACTAATGCCGCGCAGGCTTCGGAAGTGGCCAAGAATTTGGGTCTGGGCGAGCGTACCATTGCCGAAGGCATGATGGTGACCTCTTCCCGTATCGATCAGGAAAGCTCCAGAATGGCAGTCGTTCCTCACAAATACGAAAAGGAAACGGTTATTCCTCACACCGCTTACATTTACTATTTGGTGGACACCTATAACCTGAACTGGCGTCTTGAATTGAACAAGACTCCGGAAGCCAAGGCTGGCATCCGTATCTTGGATAGCTTGTTCGGTACAGGCATGGAAATGAAGTCGGTGGATATCAAGGCTTGGGCTTCGCCCGAAGGGGAGGAATCCCGCAACCAGAACTTGTCCGACAACCGCGCCAAGACGGCCGTGAAATACTTCAATTCGGCTTATAGCAAGGCTGTGAACAAGCTGGCTCGTCAGATGAAGGTGAAGGCTTCTACCATCAAGCAGGATATCGAACCGACGGTTGAGTCGATGGGTGAAGACTGGGACAAGTTCCTGGCCGATTTGCGTGCTTCGAATATCGCAGACAAGAACACGATCATCAATGTGATTTCTTCGCATACCGACCGCGATGCCCGCGAACAGGAAATCCGTAACATGACGGTTATTTATAAGGAAATCGAAGACGAAATCCTGCCTCCGCTGCGTCGTGCCCAGATTACGGTGAACTTCCTCGAACCCAAGAAGACCGATGAAGAAATCGCTCGTCTGTCGTTGGTGGCCCCCGATTCCTTGAAGTTGGAAGAACTTCTGTACGCTACTACTTTGACCGAAGACAAGGACAACCAGCTGAAGATTTTCATGTCGGCTACCGAAGTTTATCCTGAAGATTTCCGTGGTTTCACCAATGCGGCCGCTCTGCTGTATGCAAAACAGCAGTACGATCAGGCTCAGCAGTTGCTCGAAACGGCTAACGGCCTGCAGCCGAACAACGGCGCTGTATTGAACAACTTGGGAGCTATCGCCTTGGCTAAGGGTGATTTTGAAAACGCTCGCGCTCATTTTGAAAACGCTTTGAAGGCCGGCAGCCCGGAAGCTGCTTTCAATATGGGATTGATGAATATCAAGGACGGTGAATATGCAAAGGCTGTCAGCGCTCTGGGTTCGGAAAAATGCATCTATAACCTGGCATTGGCCCAGTTGCTGAACGGTCAGGTTGATCAGGCCAAGAATACCTTGAACTGCATGCAGACCAAGACTCCGGATGCTTACTATCTGTTGGCTGTATGTGCTGCCCGTCAGGATGCCAAGGCCGATGTGATCAGCAACCTGAAGCAGGCTATCCAAGGCAAGGCTTCATTGAAGGCTCAGGCTCAGGGCGACATCGAATTCCTCGATTTGCGCGAAGATGCCGACTTCCAGGCTTTGGTAAAATAAAATCGGCAGATCCGACTGATTCGGCGCTGTGAAAGAGGGCATTCGAAAAGCCCGGTATGATAAAAACGACCCTGTTGGAATTTATTCTGGCAGGGTCGCTTTGTACAGGGGGCTTTCGGATTCGCCCTTTGGGGAGACGGTTTGGGGATAGGTGGATTCGGCAGGGAGTTGTTAGGAGAGTCGGGGTATTCTCAGATATTAAGGGTTAGCAGTTCCTGTCCTAATCTATGCAATGCCTCGTTTATTCTGGCTCGTTGCGTTGGTCTGGGTTTTGACAGGCCGCTGGCATAGTGGTGCAGTTGTTTCTGGTTGATACCGGTAAGTCTTTGCAAGCCGGCCATGTTGAAGATATTGGAGTAATATTGCAAAAGGCTTTTGACATCGATATGCCATTCTATTTCGTAATTCCCTTCTCGTAGCCATTGGGGAAGTTGGCATGCTTGGGAGGCGGGTTCGGCAAGGATTTCCTCTATGCTTTTTAAAATGTCGGCTTTGCATTCGGGAATGCTGTCTCCTGCGCCCCAGATGCCATCTACGTTTGCTGCATACGCTCCGCAGTGGTTCTTGCTGGCTTCAACATTGATGATGAGTTTTTCTTTTTCCATTCGATTGTTTTTGAAGGATTGTACACCTTTCCGTTTTATTTTTCGCATAGTTTGAATGCACGTTCTATGCTACGTTGCAGACCTTTTGGTATCTCTTTGCTGCCGTGGTAAGGCACTGGGCCTATGATCTTTCCTTCTTTCGTATAATAGTAGTGGCTTCCTGCAGCATGATCGAATTTCCACCCGGCTTGGATGATTTTTCTATGTAATTCCGAGTATTTCATAGAATCACGGTGTAAAAATATGGTTTCAGATGTTTTTTTGCAAGAAAAAGTATCTAAAAAGTTACCAACAAGCGTTGGGATATTCATGGTCTTTACGGTACAATGGAGCGGAAGTCGGCTATTTTGCCAATGACCAGGTTATTGTCAGCGAAACTGTAATAGCGGTTGTTGCCTACGATGATATGGTCGAACACGTGCAGGTCGAGCAGGCGGGCGCCATCGCAGATTTTTTTGGTGATACCGATATCTTCCGGGCTGGGACGGGTATTGCCGGAGGGATGGTTGTGGGCCAGTATAAGGCCGCAGCAGTGTTCGTCTATCGCGAATTTGAAGATTTTGCGGGCATCGACCGTGGTACAGGCCAGACCGCCTTCGCTAATCAGGACCTTTCGGATTAGTTTGCCGGATTGGGACAACAGGAGGGCAAAGAAACGTTCGTAGGGACTGGCAAGGTCGCGGCGCAGGAATTGAAAGGCTTTCTCGCTTGAGTTGATGATGAGCTCCGTTTCCTGTTGCGGCTTGAAACTGCGTCTGCCCAGTTCCATCCCGGCTAAGATGCTGACCGCTTTGGCTGTGCCTATGCCAGTGAACTTGCGTGCCAGTTCCTTGGCGGAGCGGCTGCTTAACGATTCCAAGTTGCCGTTGAAATGTTCCAGGATGCGTTTGGCGATATCCAAAGCCGAGAGGTTTTCTGTTCCGCTGCCGATCAGGATGGCCAGCAGTTCCTCGTCCGGCATGTCGGGCCTATGCCCGGATAGGAATTTTTCTCGTGGACGGTCTTGGATGTCCCATTCCTTGATGGGCAGATAGTGTTTCTTTTGAAGGACGAAAGCCTTGCCGGGAGACAGGCTTTCCTGTACGGGTGTGGTATCGGGTTCCATGATGTGTGTTTGAAGTATAAACGCGCAAAATGGATTTTAACGAAGCAGAAAATGTCAAAAGATTGACAATGAGTAAAATAAAATTTCAGATATTTCGGGTCAGTTCCCTTACCACTTTGGTATCCTTGAAGAATTCCTTGGCGAAGATGCGTAGCACGGTATAGCAGGGGATGGCCAGAATCATGCCCCAGATGCCTAACAGGTTGCCTGCAATCAGGATTACCAGGAAAATTTCCAAGGGATGGGCTTTGACGCTGGTGGAGTAGATGAAGGTCTGAAGCAGCATGTTGTCGATCATGTTGCCACCCACGAAGACGCCGACAACTTTGACTAACAGCCAGAACATGTCCATGCTCAAGCCAAGGTCGATATTGTTCAGCAAAGTGACGATACAGGTAAGCACGGCGCCGATGACCGGGCCGATGTAGGGAATGATGTTCAGAAAACCGCCAATGCAGCCGTAGAGCAGGGCGTTTTGGATGCCGAAAGCCCAAAGGCCGATGGAGAGAATCGTCATCATGCAAATCATCTCGATGGAAAGCCCGATGAAATAGCGGGTCAGCAAGTACTCGGAGGATTGGATTACATTTTCGACTCGTCTGACTTGGCGGTCGGGAATGAAAAGGAACACGATTCTCTTGAACAGTTTTTCATCGCGCAGGAAGAAAAACGAGATGAAGATGATGGAGAATATGGCCACGCTGAAGGAGGACAATTTGTTGACAAGGTTCACCAATACGCCTTCCAGGTTGATGGCTTTCCATATTTGGTTCGCGGTTTGTGCGAGGTAAGTGTTGATTTGCTCCCGGGTGATGTGTATGTTCTTTTCATTGAGCCATGCCAGGAAATTTTCCATCCATCCGGACGATTGGCTGGCTATCTGGGTGTAATCCAATTTGGAAAGCTGTTGTATCTGGTTGACAAACATGGGGAATATAAGCCAGCAGATGCCGCTTATGATGCCGATGATGAGTACCAGGGAGACAATGCTGGCTATCGCGGGGGGAAAAGAAAGCCTTTTGTTCAGGAACTTGACCAAGGGCCGCCCCAGCATCGAAATCAGGAAGGCGACAAGGATATAGATAATCAAATCGGACAACCAATACAGGGCGCCAGCCAATAGTAAAAGGCCGATAACGATTCCGATGATTCTTTTTCTTCTTTTCACTGGGTCGATCATGCTCGCGAAGATAGGTATTTGGGATTGATTTCGTCGTTCTTTTCACGTGTTTTTTCCCTGCGGACTATCTGTGCCAGGGATTATTTCCGCTCTTGTTTGTTGTCCAAGAGGCTTGGAGCCGGCACCTCGTCTCCGTGCAGGATGTTGAGATAGCTTCTGTATCGCAGGGACGATACCCATCCTTTTTCCACGGCTTCTTTGACCGCGCAGCCCGGTTCATGCTCGTGGGTGCAGTTGCTGAACCGGCAATCGGGCAGCAGTTCTTTCATTTCAGGGAAGTACAGGGCCAGCTCGTCTTGGGTGAACCGGACCATGCCGAATTCCTTTACTCCCGGCGTGTCTATGATGGCCGTGTTGTCCCAAAGCTTGTACATCCGGGCGTAGGTTGTGGTGTGCTTGCCTTTGAGATGGGTCTGGGATATTTCCCCGATTCGGATATCTAGTTCCGGCGCCAGGCAGTGGATGAGCGCCGATTTCCCTACACCGGAATTGCCGGCGAAGAGGCAGGTCTTGCCGTCCATCATCTCCTTGAGTTGCTTGATGCCGTCTCCGTCCACGCTGCTGGTCTTGAGGACCGGGTATCCTATATTCTGGTAAATCCGGCTGTATTCTTCGTATTCGGATTGGGTATCGGCATCGAACAAGTCGCTTTTGTTGAAAACCAGGCAAACGGGGACATGGTAGGCTTCGGCCGTGACCAAGAAGCGGTCCAGGAAGCCTTGAGGGGTGCGCGGTTGGGTTAGGCCGGCCACAAGGAAGGCTCTATCGATGTTGGCGGCGATGATATGGGTTTGTTTGGATAGATTGACCGATTTTCGGATGATGCAGTTCTTGCGTTCCTCGATGGCAGTGATCCATCCTCCCGGCATCTCGTTTCCGGACGAAATCTTCGGGTCGTGTTCTATTTCGACCCAATCGCCCACTGCGACCGGGTTTGTGGTCTTCATGCCTTTGAGGCGGAAATTCCCTTTGACTTTGCAGGCGAATATCCGGGCATCGTCGGTTTCTACTTCATACCAATTGCCGGTGCTGCATATTACTCTGCCTTTCATTGGATTTCGTTTTGTTGACGAGCTTGGGGAGTGGTGGTCCGGTTGTCCAAATTCTGCATCTGGCAGAGCTTCCGGTACAGGCTGTTGCCTTCGTACAACTCTTCGTGTGTTCCTCGGCCAACGATTTCCCCTTCTTCGATGACGATGATTTCATCGGCTTGGCGAATACTGGATAGCCGGTGGGCTACGGAGACGATAGTCTGGCCGTTTTGCTTCCCAGCTTGTTGCACGGCTTGCATGATACGGCATTCGGCTTCGGTATCCAAGGCCGACGTGGCTTCGTCGAACAGGAGCACAGGGGCTTTTTTGACCAAGGCACGGGCAATACTGAGCCTCTGTCGTTGTCCTCCGGAGAGTTTGGTCCCGCTGTCTCCAATCAAGGTGTCGTAGCCGTTGGATGTGGCCATGATGAAGTCGTGGGCATCGGCCATTTTGGCGGCTTGGATTACTTCTTCCCGGCTGGCTTGGGGATTGCCAAGCAGGATATTGTTGTAAATGGTGTCGTTGAACAGGACAGTGTCTTGCGATACCAGGGAGGATAAGGCACGGATACAGTCTATCTTGCAGTCGGCGATGTCCTTCCCGTCGAAAAGCACTTTGCCTGAAACCGGGTCGAAGAAGCGGGGGATAAGGTTGATGATGGTGGATTTCCCCCCTCCGGAAGGCCCGACCAAGGCGATGAAGCGGCCTTTGGGCAATTCTAAGTCTATGTTTTTGAGCGTAGGCTTCTTGCCATAAGTGAACCCGACATTTTCGAATCTTATACTTTGCCGGATGTCGTGGATCTCTGCCGCATTTTTCTTTTCCAATATCACTTCATCCGCTTTGAGAACTTCTTTGATCCGCATCCACGACCCTTTGCCCGATTGGTAGGTGAAGTAGGCGGTCATGATGTTTTTGGAGGTGGGCAGAATCTGGATCATCGTGACCAGATAGGTGATGAAGGCTTCCGGCCTCAGGCTTTTATCGGAAAGGATGAGATAACCTCCGATGACCAGGATAAGGGCTACGGCTGTCGTTCCGAGGACCTCGTTGAGCGGGTGGCTGGAATAGAGCCGGCGGAAGACCCGTGTATTGAGCTTGAAGAACAAGGCGTTTTCGGCTTCGAATTTTCGCAAGGCATATCCGGTGGTGTTATAGCTTCTCAATGTCTTGATGCCTTCCAGGCTTTCGGTCACTTGGGCGGAGATGTGTCCTATCGTATCCTGCAGCCTTTTTGACTTGCGTTTCAAGGAGCGGGAAAGGAAACTGGTTAGTACCCCGATTAGAGGGAGAAGTATCAGGACGCAGATTGTCAACGGGGTACTGATGAAGAACAGGGCCGCTATCAGGAAGATGAAAGTGACCACATCGACCATGACCTGTTGTATCTGGTTGAGCATCTGGGTGTCCACGTCTTGCGTGTTATTGCTGATGCGTGAAATCAAATCCCCCTTTTGCTGGTTCGCGTAGAAGGAGAGGGGCAGGATCATGAATTTATGGAACATGTCATTGCGAAGCCTGGCTACCATTTGGTTCCGGATAGGGATGAACAGGTAAAGCCCCATATAGGCGCAGAGATTCTTCAGGAAATAGGCAGAAAGCAAGGCGAGTACGACATAGAGCAGGGTCTCGTATTTGCCGTTGGTTACGACCGAGAGATGAACCCAGTTCTCCAGAAGTTCCATGCCGCTTTGGGCAAGTCCGCCCCCGGTCATCGCGCTTTCTGCCTTGCCCGTGTCGAACAAAAGCGCCAGCAAAGGAGCTATCGCGATGGTTAGCACTAGCGTGAACAGCGCTGACAGCACTCGCAACAGCACGTTGAAAAGCAGGCGGCCGGTATAAGGGGCCACATAGCGGTAGAAGAAAGAATGCTTGAAAAGCATGAAAGTCTATTTTAAGCTACGCTTCCGATAAACGCGGCGCCTCGGCATAGCCCGGACTGCGTTCGGCTCTGCGCTCGGCTTGCAGTTTATTTTAAACTTCGTTTCCGATAAACGCGGCGCCTCGGCATAGCCCGAACTGCGTTCGGCTCTGCGCTCGGCTTGCAGTTTATCTTAGGAAGTCCCGCTGACCGCAGAACCGCTGAAAATGATTTTGGCGAGCAGATGCCACCTCGTAAAAACGATTTTAGAAGAACCGACACGAGGCGTCGAGCCGCCGGGCGGCACGGGAGCGTACTTTTGTACGTGACCAAGCCGCACAAGGCTCGCAACGAAGTAGCGGCCTTATAAAATCGTTTTTACACAGTCATGATATCCTTCTCCTTCTCCGCCAAAATCGCCTCCACCTTAGCCACGTACTTGTCGGTCTGATCCTGGATATCCTTCTCCGCCTGTTTGGCAGCATCCTCGGGCAACACCTTGTCCTTGCCCAGCTTCTTGATTTCCTCGTTGGCATCGCGACGGGTATTGCGGATTACCACTTTGGCATTCTCGCCCTCGGCACGGCACTTCTTCATCATTTCCTTACGACGGTCTTCGCTCAACGGAGGCAGAGTGATACGAATCACTTCCCCGTTGTTCTGCGGCGTGAAACCCAGGTTGGCCGCCAGGATCGCCTTCTCGATAACCGGCAGCATCTTCTTTTCCCAAGGCTGCACCACAATCTGCCGCGCATCCGGCGTATTGATAGCCCCTACCTGGTCCAGAGGCGTCATATTCCCGTAATAATCCACACGGACCCCTTCCAACATTTGCGGACTGGCCTTGCCGGCCCGGATCCGACCCAGTTCCTTTTCCAGATACTGCAAAGCAGCCTCCATCTGGGCCTTTTGCTTTTCCATGCAAGCTTTCACTTCTTCGGTCATCGCAATTCTCTTTTAAAGATTAAAAATACAAGATAGCGCAAAAACCTATCTCTCAAATTTAAAAATCAAATTTCATAACTGAAAGGCTTCCTCCCAAGCCCATTCCAAGCCCTCTTTCCTGAAGGTCTATCCTTTCCAATGTTTTTTTTGAGCGAACCCATCGGGATTAAATTCCTGCGTCCACCCAATCCCGCCTAATGCACCAGCGTTCCTATCTCCTCGCCCTCCACCACCTTGCCAAGGTTGCCCGGCGTATCCATATCGAACACGTAAATAGGCACATGGTTTTCCTCGCAAAGCGTAAAAGCTGTCAAGTCCATGATTTTCAACTTCTTCTCGTAAGCCTCGGCAAAATGCAGTTCCTTGTACTTCACCGCCGTCTTGTCCTTTTCCGGGTCGGCCGTATAGACCCCGTCCACCCGCGTGCCCTTCAACAGCACATCCGCATGGATTTCCACCGCCCGCAAAGCCGCACCCGAATCGGTCGTGAAGAACGGATTGCCCGTGCCGCAAGCCATAATCACCACATAACCCTTTTCCAAATAATCAATCGCCCGGCGGCTGCTCATCTTCTCCGCCACAGGATCTATGGCCAAGCCCGACAACAAAACCGCTTTGACCCCTTCCTTTTCCAAGGCCGACTGCAAGGCCATCGAATTAATCACCGTGGCCATCATTCCCATATAGTCGCCCTGGATACGATCCATGCCTTTGGCCGCCCCCTGCAACCCACGGAAGATGTTCCCACCCCCGATGACTATCCCGATCTGGCAACCCCGCCGGGCCACCCCCGCTATCTGCGAGGCGTATTCACCCAGCCTTTGCGGGTCTATCCCATACGCCTGCCCGCCCATCAGCGACTCGCCGCTCAATTTGAGCAAAATCCTTGAATATTTCATCCTTTTGTCTTTTTAGTCTCTCCGGCCGCCCCTCCAGCCCTGCAACCACACCCTTCCCGACGAACCGAAATGTAAAAGTACAAAAAAAAGTGTTCCAAGGGGAATCACCCCTCAAAACACTTCCAAAGGCAGCGTACTTTTTGTACGTGACCAAGCCGCGCAAAACTCGCAACGCAGCAGCTGCCCCATTATCATGCGTTTGAACGGAGGGCCTTGAACCCACGCCCCATAACCTCGCTCGAATCGCTCACCGACACAAAAGCCTCCGGATCGGCATCGCTAAGCAGGTTGCGCAAGGTCACCAGTTCACGACGGGTCAAAGAAACATACACCAAGTCGCGCTCCAGACCCTGATAAAGCCCTTTGGCATGGATATGGGTACCGCCCCGCTTCATCTTTGAGATAATCACCTCGCGCACAGCATCATATTTATTGGTGACAATAAACACCGTTTTGTAGGACTTGAGGCCATCCACCACGATATCGATAACCTTGCCTTCAATCACAATCAACAGGATGGAGTAAATCGGCAAGCGGAAACCCTTGCCCAGAACCAAAGTGGACAGCGTAATCGTGGTATCGACAATGATAACCAAGGTCCCCAGAGGAAGATGCGTGTACTTGTTGATAATCATCGAAATGATATCGCTACCGCCCGAAGTGGCCCCCGATTTGAAAATCAAGCCGATCGCAATCCCGTAAATCAAACCGGCCACAATCGTGTTCATGAAATAGTCCGGCACGAACCACACCAGCTGTTCGCCTTGACCGATAGAACACATCGTATTCTGCATATATTCCGGCATCGCCGCCACCTGGCTGGCATCCAGAATACCGTTATGCAGGATAGGCGCGTAGCCCCAATAGGTTTCAATGACCCAAGTAGCCCCCAGAATCACGAAAGTGGACAGAATCGTCTTGAAGCCGAAACGCGGCCCCAGAATCAACGTCCCGATAATCAGCAAAGGAATATCCATGCAAGCCGCCAAATAGCTGACCTTCCAATGCACAATGGCATTCAAAACGTTAGAGAGACCGTAAGTCCCGCCGGGCGCCAAACCGTAAGGCGTGGCGAACTTGATGTTCCCGAACGCGAAAATAATACTCCCGCTGATAACCAACAGATAGGAAATCAATTCCTTCTTGTTGAACCACTGGTCTTTGGTAAAAGAATTCTTCAGAGCCGTAGCCATAATCCACCTATTTTAAGTTCTATTTGGAATAAATGCGATTTAATTTCTTTGACGAACCCATCGGGATCAGCGCACTCCTGTCAGCACATCCGCGCCAATCTCCAAACACAAAAAGAGGGTGGCTAAAAATATCTTAGTCACCCTCTCATATAAACACAATCGGATTAGGCACCCAACTGTACACGACGGAAAGCCGTAATCACAGCACCGCCGCCATTCTGCTTCACATAGTCAGCCACGCTCAGCTTGCTGTCCATGATGAATTCCTGATGAACCAAGGTGTTTTCCTTGTAGAACTTGTTCATACGGCCCATCGCGATTTTTTCAATCATGTTTTCAGGCTTGCCTTCAGCGCGGGTAGCTTCCTTGGCCACTTCCATTTCACGGGCGATCACATCGGCCGGAACTTCCTTCTCGCTCAAAGCGATAGGATTCATGGCAGCCACCTGCATCGTCACATTATGACCCACTTCAGGAGCGGCATCCGCCTTGTCGAACGAAACCAAAGTAGCCAGCTTGTTGCCGTTGTGGTTGTAAGCGAAAACCACCGGAGCTTCCAGGAATTCATAGTGGGGAATTTCCATCTTTTCGCCAATCTTGCCCACCAGGTCGGTGATATGGTCGGCCACCGTGCGGTCGTCCACCTTCAAAGCCATCACCTCTTCCTTGGTCTTTGCCTTGGCAGCCAAAGCCAGTTCGGCCATCTTGCGAACCAGACCGGTAAATTCATCGTTCTTGGCAACAAAGTCGGTTTCGCAGCTCAAGCATACGATGCAACCAAAATTCTTGTCAGCCGTTACCTGTGCCCAAACCATGCCTTCCTTGGCTTCTTTGTCAGCGCGGTTGGCAGCCACCTTCTGGCCTTTCTTACGCAAATAATCGATTGCCTTTTCGAAATCGCCTTCGCATTCGGTCAGCGCCTTCTTGCAATCCATCATACCGGCTCCGGTCATTTGGCGGAGCTTGTTTACATCAGCAGCAGTAATAGCCATTTTCTATAGTCTTTTATAAAAACCCGGCGTGTGATAACGAACAATCTGCTTCGTTGCACTCCCTTGGCGGAATCCTCACGCACGAAAGTGCGCTCCGGTTCGCCTGCGGTCGCGCGCCTCGCATCTTATCCGTTCTGACACGCCGAGCTGAATCAATTATTAAATTACTTCTTGGAAACTTTCTTGGCTCCAGCCGGAGAAGAGCGGCGCGGCCGGCGGTCACGATGTCCTTCTTCCGAAGAATCCTCATCGGAAACACGCTTGCGTTTCTTCTCGCTGCCACCTTCGTTTTCTTCCTCATCCATACCGTCCACTGCCAGTCTTTCTTCACCTTCGGCAGCTTCTTCCTCTTCCTTCTGCTGGTCCTTATCGAGTTTGCGTTCGGTCAAGCCTTCTTCAATCGCGTTCACTACCTGTTCCACAATGATAGCAATCGACTTGGAGGCATCGTCGTTGGCAGGAATCACAAAGTCAACCAAATCCGGGTTCACGTTGGTATCGACCATAGCAAAAACCGGGATATTCAGACGACGGGCTTCAGCCACCGCAATATGTTCCTTGTTGATGTCTACCACAAAGATAGCCGAAGGAAGCCGACTCAAATCGGCAATGGAACCCAAGTTCTTTTCAAGCTTTTCCTTTTCACGTGAAATCTGCAAACGTTCCCTTTTGGAAAGGGTTTCGAACTGCTTGTCGTTCATCAAGCGGTCGATGCTGGCCATCTTTTTCACCGCCTTGCGGATGGTGGTGAAGTTGGTCAACATACCACCCGGCCAACGTTCGGTAACATAAGGCATACCCACACGTTGAACCTGTTCGGCAACGATAGCGCGAGCTTGTTTCTTGGTAGCTACAAAGAGAACCTTACGGCCCGACTTGGCAATCTGCTTGATAGCCGCGCAGGCCTCATCCAATTTTGCTTCTGTTTTTTGGAGGTCAATGATATGGATCCCATTTTTTTCGGCAAAGATATAAGGAGCCATTTTGGGATTCCACTTTCTTCTGAGGTGGCCGAAATGCACACCTGCATCGAGCAATTGCTCAAAAGTTACTCTGGACATATCCGATTTTTTTGTTTACGTTCTCTAAAAAACAATCACCCGGTAGCCAGACGGATCCGGGCAATTTGGATTCTAAACGGGATTTTCGACCCTCGAACACTGCGAGCGGACCCGCAGCAAACCCTGCAACGCAGCCCCAAGTTCCTGACATAGGCAGAAAACCCGGAGCCGCTGCAAAGGGAAATATACTAACGCTTGCTGAACTGGAAACGTTTACGAGCTTTGGGACGACCCGGTTTCTTTCTTTCAACCATACGCGGGTCACGAGTCAGAAGGCCTTTTGCCTTCAGCGGGGCACGGTATTCGGCATCGATGGAGCACAAAGCGCGGGCGATGCCCAAACGCAAAGCTTCCACTTGGCCGCGGATACCACCGCCGTCCAGGTTAGCCTTCACGTCGAACTGGTTCAACGTACCTGTCACCTCAAAAGCCTGGTTAGCCACATACTGCAGCATGGGCGTGGGGAAATAGGTTTTATAATCCTTACCGTTTACCACGATATTTCCGCTTCCGGCCGTCAAATACACGCGAGCCACAGCGGTCTTTCTTCTACCTGTTTTATTTGTAACTTCCATGACTATTTGAGATCTTTAACATTAATCGGCTCGGGTTTCTGCGCCTGATAAGGATGTTCGGGACCGGCAAATACGTGCAGGTTGCGGAACATCTGACGTCCCAGAATCGTCTTGGGCAGCATTCCTCTCACAGCGTGTTCAATGATGAAGCAAGGCTTGCGACGCAGCATCTCTACTGGCGTAGCGAAACGTTGCCCGCCGGGATAACCCGTATGACGGACATACACCTTGTCTGTCTTTTTCTTTCCGGTGAGGAGCACTTTCTCAGCGTTGATCACCACTACGTAATCGCCGCAATCCACATGCGGCGTGAAATTGGTCTTGTACTTCCCACGCAACAAAGAAGCAACTTCGGAAGCAAGACGTCCCAAGCTTTGGTTTTCGGCATCCACCAAAACCCATTTCTTGTTGGCCGTTTTTTTATTGGCCGAAATGGTTTTGTAGGTCAAGGTATTCATTTTCAATCTAATTTTATCATTCAACCTCCTGCACACGCTGCGCAAAGGGAGCGCAAAGATAACACAAGTTTTTTTTATGAACAACTATTGCACAATTTTTTTCTCCACTTTTTATCCAAAACTTGTTCACTCTCAAAACCGCACTATAACAGGAAACCAAGCCCTCCGGCAGGATTTCCCATGCCTATTTGAGGGAAGCGGCCGCCCGGCTCATCTCGCCCAACCGGAAAAAATCGAAATCACGCATCCGGGGATCCTCCGACAACAAGTTTTTCCGAAGCCGTTTACGTACCGCCCCATAGGTCAAATCCAGCAGCCAGCAAAGCCCCATCCGTCTAATTCGCAGATAGGCATGCAGCAATCGGCTTTCCTCCGCCACGGCCGGGTAACGCCCGCTCCGGTAAAGCGCCCAAAGGACCCGGCCCGCGTCCACCGACTTGTCAAGCATCGCGGCGTTGGTATCCAGCCCCAGATGCAACAAAGGATTGTCGATTTGCACAATCTTCGCCCCCAAACGCTTCAACTCCAAACCTATCACCATGTCCTCATGCCCATATCCTTCCGGAAACCCTTCATCCACCTCCAGCTTCCGCATCATCGCCGCCGGAATCATGCAATTGAAGCAGCTGAGACCCTTTTTGATATCCCTCCGGCTTTCCCGTTCCCGCTCATAAGCCAGACGCAAGCTGTGCCCGGCATCCTGCACGGTTTCCGGCCGGGAGGCCAGCCCGCCTACCAGCACATCCTTCGTCCCGGCCTTTGCATACGAAAGATACTTGCGGATAAAATCCGGGCGTACCACCCGGGCATCGCTATCTATGCAAAGCAAATACGGGAAACGGGCCAGGGTCGGCATCAAGAACCTCATCCTGTACCGCCCACGGTTTTCCTTGTAGACGATATGACGGACATGCGGCAACTGCTCCATCGGCGAATTATCCTCCACACAGCGCGTGGACCCGTCTTCAAAGACCAGTATCTCGAAAACCTCCGCACTCTCCTGAAGCTGCTTGTGCAAATCCCGGACCAGCGCCAGACAATTATAATTGTAATTAGGTATCAGAACGGACAACATATCGGTTGGTTTTGGTGGCCAAGGAACACGTTGCAACCTCTCACTGCAGCCGCAAGGCATCGCCGGCAAAAAGAACAGCCCGGCCGTCAAGGCACCGGGTCGTATCCGCTCCCGCCCCACGGGTGGCAACGGGACAGACGCTTTATCGTCAGCCAAGTCCCTTTGAACGGACCGTATTTGCGCAAAGCCTGCACCGCATATTCCGAACAAGTAGGCGTGAAACGGCAACTGCCGGGGAAAAAAGGCGAGATGCAAACCTGGTAGAAACGGACACCCGCCCATAGAACCCACATGAGCGCATCGCACAGCCCCTTCCACAGCTTACGCATGATGGAAACGGGAAGAAAGCATTTTAAGCGCCTGCTCGACATAAGCATTCATTTCAGGGAAAGACACATTCCTATCACCGGAAAACTGCAAGGAAATCAACATCACTTTACCCGGAGGCACCAATCCTTCAAACACAGACTTACGCGCCCGGTAGGCCTCACGCAAGAGCCGCTTGATCCTGTTCCGGTCCACCGCATGCTTGAAGACCCGCTTGGGCGCATGCACCATCACCCGGCAGGGCACGGGCACCGCTCCGGAAAGACACATGGCTGAAGGCTCCTCCAGCAAATAAAAAACCTGTAATGGGAAAAACGATGCGCGGGACGGCTTCCCTTTCTTCTTCCTTTTCGGGAACACCTGCGGAAATTCCTCCTTGGACGAAGACGCATTCCGGACGGATTCCGGAACATGGACTTCCTGGCCGTTTTTTTCCGGCTTCAAACCCACCGAGAAACGACGCCCTCGGGAAAAAAGAGCCCTCACCGGGCCTTCACCGTACAAACGTTCCTCTTTCGACAACGTAGGCATCGCTCTATGCTTACTTCTGCGCCCGGGCCAACTGGCCGATCCGGCCGCCTTTCTTACCGGCTATCACCGCCAATGCCGCCGCTTTATTGGCTGCCACCTTGCTCTCTATGGTCTTTTTGGCCTTGGTTGCCGAATCCTTGGCCTCTTTCGATTCCTTCGCCGGTCCGGCCGATTTCTGGTAAGCATACTTGCTGGCAATCTTTTCCAATTCCCAGCCATGCTTGCTCAAATCATTCAAAAACTCCTCCAATGCCTGCACCATCGAACTCGAAGTCGGCGTTGGAGCCAAAAGGTTCACCGTCAAGCCCGCCTGCTGGGCCGCCTCGGCCACCGAAGCCCCGAAAGTCGCAATCAGACGATTATCCTGCTTGAAATCCGGAAAATTCTCAAACAACGACTTCACTCCCACCGGGCTGAACATCACCAGCATGTCAAAAGTATCTATATCCAACTCTCCGACCACCTTGGTGGGCACAGTCCGGTACATCGGAGCCTTTTTCAACGCAATCTTGGCCTTCGCAAAAGCCGCCGGCACATCCGAATTGCTCTCTTCCGAACAAGGGAACAGGAATTTCTCGTCCTTGTGCTTGGTAATAACCTCCATCAAGTCGGCTGTCGTCTGCTTGCCGTAGAAAATCTTCCGCTTGCGGTATTGAATATAATTCTGGATATAAAAAGCCACCGATTCCGAACTGCAGAAGAATTTCATCGAAATCGGAATCTGCGTCCGCATTTCCTTGGCCAGGCGGAAATAATGATCCACCGCGTTCCGGCTCGTCAAGACTACCGCCGTGTAATCCAGCAAGCCAATCTTGTTCTTCCGGAATTCCAGAGCGGATATCCCTTCGATATGGAACAGCTTCTTGAAAACGATGGAAAGATCGAATCTGTCGGCAATAGCCTTGTAAGGTGACTTTTCGTAATCGGCCGGAGCAGGTTGCGAAACGAGGATCTTTTTTACCTTCTGCATATTTCCAAAACTCCTTTTTCATTCTCCCTCAACAGGAAGAAACCGGGGGGTGACAGCCTTGGCGGAAATCTTTTTGCCGCAAAGAAGAGCGTTTTCTGCAAAAAACTCTTCCTCAACACTATAACGCGCAAAATATCCGCCAAAAGCATACAAATGGCAATATTTCGAGGGCGCAAAGGTAAACAAAAATATGCAGGGGAGAAAATCTGCTATAGGATTTCCCTTCTATAACAAAACGCAACAATCGCACTATAAAGCATATACAATACAGCGCAATCAACACGCAAATAATCACTTTGAGCAACAACCCGTCCAAACGCATGCAAAGCGCCAAAACCGGCAGGCATACCAATGAAAAAGCCAAATCGTAATAAAGCCCTGTTTTCCAAACAAAAGAAGCGAAGCGGCTCTCATCCATAACAAAGGCCACAAACCTCACCACCAAGTACTTCACCGCATACCAGCAAGCCACCAAGCCCACGCTCAAGGCAATCGAAGCCTGCCCCTGCGACCATCCCGGCCAAGGATGCACGCCCAGAACCGGCAAAGCCGGGAAAACATCCTTGACACAAACAATCCACACCCACCAAGCATACGAAGTGAACGAAACACAGAAGAAAAGAAAATTGACCCAGGCCGAAGGCATATTCCCATCCCGGAAAGCCGCCCTGACCGGCTTGTCGAAATTCCTCAAATCAAACAAAGCGGAAAACAAAATACGGACCTGCCTGAAATAATGCTGCACGACCCATGCATAGAGCAGAAGTCCCGCCACTATCCACAGATTCATGTTCCAGAACGTCGCCTCCGGCATCGGGTTCCATTGCATCTCAGTCCGCCTCCTTTTCCTGGGTCAATTGATGGAAGACCGATTCCAATCTCCGCTCTTCCCGCTGCAGCGTCAGGATTTCCCAACCTTTTTCCACGGCCAGACGGAACAGAAGCGGCCTCAAATCCGTATCCGCGCCACTGACCAGTTCGTAGCAGCCCTCCGATAAGGAATGCACCGACCTCACCCCGTCCAACAAAGCCAGCACGTTTTCCTGCACCGCCCCTTTGAACTCCACTCGCACCGATACCTGCCCATGCAGGCCCTGCATCAGCTCCCTGGTAGACGAATCAGCCACCAAACGACCGTGATCCAGCAGGAGCACCCGATCGCAGACCGCTTCCGCTTCCTGCATGATATGAGTGGAAAGAATCACCGTTTTCTGCCGCCCGATTTCACGAATCAACATCCGGACCTCCTCCAATTGATTAGGGTCCAGACCTGATGTCGGTTCATCCAGAATCAAGACATCCGGGTCATGAATCAAGGCCTGAGCCAATCCCAAGCGCTGGCGGTATCCTTTAGACAAAGCCTTGATTTTCTTATTAGATTCCGGGGCAAGACCGGTACGCTCCAATACCTCTTCCCTCCGCCGGGCCACCTCCTTTGCCGGCATGTAAATCCGACCTGCAAAATCGAGATACTCCCGCACATACATGTCTAGATACAGGGGATTATGTTCCGGAAGATAACCTATCCGCGCCCGGGCCTCCAACGAGTGCTCCCGCACATCCAGGCCGCAGACCTTGGCTGTGCCGGCAGTCGGGGCCAGGTAACCACAGACAATCTTCATCAACGTGGACTTGCCGGCGCCGTTAGGACCCAGCAGACCTGCCACTTGGGCATCCTGCACCGAGAAGGTCACTCCGTCAAGCGCCTTCTGCCGGCCATACACCTTTGTCAGATTATCTACCTGCAACATAAGCCCGATTGAACCCCGCTGTTTAGCTGTTTAATATTCTATCCGCTGGTCATAAGCCTTCCAATCGGCAAAGGGGGCCTTCCCCTCTTCCGGCACCAAAACCTTGACCGGGATTTTCCGTTCCTCGTACGGCTTCACTATTTCATCGTACAAAAACTGATCATCAAACCCGGCATCCGCTGCATCAAACCGTGAAGCCGACACATAAATCTTGCCGATGCCCGCCCAATAAATAGCCGAAAGGCACATCGGGCAAGGCTCGCAGGAGGAATATATCTCGCAACCAGAAAGATCGAACGTTCCCAACTTACGGCATGCTTCCCGAATGGCGTTCACTTCCGCATGGGCCGTCGGGTCATTGCTCAGCGTCACGGTATTCCCGGTACGGGCAACCTCTTTGCCATCCTTGACAATAATCGCCGCAAACGGGCCGCCGCCTTTTCTTATGTTCTCGCGAGCCAACGCGATGGCCTCCCGCATAAAATCCACTTTCATCATTCCTTTTCCGTCGGTTTGAGCAAAGCCCGGTACCGGTCCTGATCCAGCAGAATCTCGATAGCCGTGTTCACTGTCTCATCCCCGGCCAATTCAGCCTCCGCCCGTCCGGCCTGGTAATAGTAACGCGAAGCGATCTCTTCCCGCAAATAAGCCGAGATTTCCTTCTGATGGCGGCGCAAATCCCCCTGCTTGGTGTCGGCCAAGGTCTTTGCCAACGCCTCATACTGCGTCCTGACCGCATCCAGGCAACTGTCGGCTTCCACCGCCCGTTTGAAATCGTCCAGCACCCGTTCCGAAGACAATTTATACCCGTAATCCTTATCCTCCATAAACTTCAGGAAGTCTTCATACAGAGCCTCGTCCACCACAAAATCCGCCACATCCCCCAATTTCTCGTGCTTTTCCGCGTACCGGTTTGCATAATCGAAAATCAAGAACTTAGTCACTAGGCTGTAAGCCACATCGCTCACCAACGGCACATCCACAGCCACATCCGGCTCGATGCCGTCCCCATCGTAAACCACCCGTCCTCCCGCTGTACGGAAAGCCGTCCGCAATGAATCCGGCACCGGCAACGGCCGCCCGTCCGCATCCTTGTGGCTGTAATCCAAAGCCTGCACGCAACGCCCGCTGGGAATATAATATTTGGCAATCGTCACTTTCATCTGCGCATTATAAGGCAAAGGCAGGATATTTTGGACCAATCCCTTGCCAAAAGTCCGCTCGCCCACCAAGACCGCCCGATCATAATCCTGCATCGAGCCGCTCAGAATCTCCGATGCCGAAGCCGTGCCCCGGCTCGTCAGGAACACGATAGGAATCTCGGTATCCACCGGTGTCTCCCTTGTATAATACGTATGGTTCCTCGAAGCCATCCTTCCCTTGGTACTCACCACCGGCACCCCCTTGCGATAAAACAGATTGACGATGTCCACCGCCTCGCTCAGCAAACCGCCTCCATTGTAACGCAAATCGAAGACCAGATACTTCATCCCTTGACGCTTGAGATCCAGAAATGCCTCTTTGACCTCTTTCGACGCCCCTTCGGTAAAACCATCCTGCCGTATATAGCCCACACTGTCGCGCAACATGCCATAATACGTCACATTCTTGATCTGTATCTCCTGCCGGGTCAAAGTCACTTCAAAAGGCTTGGCCACTCCCCGGCGTTCCATCAGCAAGGTCAAGGTCGTGCCCGCCTGCCCTTTCAACATCGCACTTACATCCGCCGTGTTCTTCCCTTGAGTCGATTCCCCGTTCACTTCCAGAATCTTGTCGCCCGGCTTCAAGCCCGCCTTGTCGGCCGGGAAACCCTCATAAGGCTCCGAAATATACACAGCGCCATCACGATAATGAATCAGCGACCCTATCCCTCCGTATTGGCCTTCCGTCATGATACGCACATCCTCGATATCCGCCTCCGGAATATAGACCGTATAAGGGTCCAAAGTGGCCATCATCGCATCCAAGGCCTTTTTGATCAGCTCGCCCGGATTAACTCCGTCCACATAAGTCAACTCCAGGTTCTTGTAGGCGGAAGTAAAAATCTCGAGATTCTTCAACACCTCGAAATCCTTGTTTTCCACCACATCCGCCTGCTGGCCCCGCGAAAAGCCAACCCAAGCCATCAGCAAGGCCGCAACCAGCCCCAATTCCTTTAAAATCTTCATTCTTATAGCAAATAAAAAACGTACGCCGACCTCGGCGAACCAGAACATCCATGGCATCCGTCCCCCCGCCAGCCAATTCCGCTATGGCTGGCTGCAACCGGCCTCTCCTTGAAGAACCCACGGCCTTCGTTGGCCGGGAAGAACAGGCAAGACACGAGGCATCGCGAAGCCGGGAAACGCGCAACGAAGCAGATTGCCCGTTCTGCCCCGCCCACTATTCCCACTCGGACAAAACGCGGTATAACCGCTGCGTCGGCAATCCCATCACATTATAAAACGACCCTTCCACCGCCTCGATTCCCACATAACCAATCCATTCCTGAATGCCATATGCCCCTGCCTTATCGTAAGGCTTATAGGTATCAACATAATATTCAATTTCTTCCAAAGAAAAAACCCGGAATGTCACTTTCGATTCCACCGACATAGAGAAATTACGGGTCTTCGTACGCAGCGAAAGACCGGTAATCACTTTGTGCGTCTGGCCCGAAAGCGCATACAAGGTCCGGATAGCCTGGTCACGGTCGGCTGGCTTGTGGAAAGGCTTGTTGTCGAGCAGAACCATCGTGTCGGCCGTAATCAGCAGATAATTCTCCGGCAACTCCTCGTCGGTATAGGCCATCGATTTCAAATGGGCCAGATATTCAGGCACCTCGTCGCGAGGCATCGTCAAAGGAAAGGTCTCGTCCACTTCTTTGTGCATTACTTCGAACGTGAACCCCAAAGCGGCCAAAAGTTCTTTTCGGCGCGGTGAAGCCGAACCCAGCACTATATTGTAGGGAAAATTTTGAAAAGGAAGCATATTATTGTAGTTTTTAATATTTTACCCGATGCAAAACATGCAAAATCCTCCGCCCTGCATGCACGCCTGACACGGAATCCCGAATGGATTTTCAGGCACGCCTGTCCGTCTCGGTTGCCAGAGAGCCGTCAAAATTAAAAAAATTCATTATACTTGCAAGTTAAAATTTCTTAAAAGCGCCTGGTACGACCGGTCTCTTTTGAGGAAGTTGGCAAGAAAATTCATCATTTTCATAAACAAACAAAGTTCAAAGTTATGTTAAAAGGACACCCCAAAGGACTCATCGTCCTTGCGTTGGCCAACATGGGTGAACGCTTCGGCTATTACACCATGCTTGCCATCCTGACCCTGTTCATGCAGGCGAAATTCGGCTTGTCGAGCGCCGCAACCAGTATGATTTACGGCATATTCCTTGCCGGAGTTTACTTCCTCCCCCTCTTGGGCGGTATCATCGCCGACAAGGTATTGGGTTATGGAAAGACCATCCTGATCGGTTTCATCGTCATGTTCGGCGGTTACCTGCTGCTGTCGATGCCCACCGAAGCCAACATGTCGGGCAAGCTCATCATGTTCGCCGCCTTGGCCTTGATTGCGATAGGGACAGGGTGCTTCAAAGGTAACTTGCAGGCCTTGGTCGGCAATCTTTACGATGATCCCAAGTACAGCCGTTACCGCGACATCGCTTTCTCCATTTTCTACATGTTCATCAATATCGGAGCTTTCTTCGCCCCGAGCATGGCCAACTCCATCAATAACTACTTCCTCAAACAGGATGGTTATACCTACGATGCCTCCATCCCGGCCAATTACGTACAGCTCAACGACTTCACCGCATTGTACGATGACAATGCCAATTTGGACGCCTATACCCGCGACAGCTTGCAGAAAGGCCACGATGCCGCCCTGCTCCGTCTCAAGGCCGCCGCTCTGGCACAGGAAGGCCAGCTGGATTCGGCCAGCTACGAGTTATTCCTGAGCCGCCATGTGGCCGATGCCGACAAGGCTCCGGTCATTGCCCAGATCGAACGCAGCCAATTGGACAAACCCAATATCGCCAATATGGAAGACACTACCGGATGGGGATATGAATACGCCAACTGGGCTTCCATCGACAACACCACCCAAGTGAAGACCTGGGCCAACAGCTACGTGCAGAACGCCCTCAGCAAGTCGTACAACATGGCCTTCGGCGTGGCTTGCATCAGTTTGATTGTATCCTTCCTGATTTTCATCATCTGGCGTGGCACATGGAAAAGCGTTGACAAGACCTTGAAGGAACAGCTGGCCGAAGCTGCCAAAAGCGGAAAGCAAGCCGAGGTGGTTCAATTGACCCCGGCCCAGACCCGCGAACGTCTGATTGCCCTGTTCTTAGTATTCTTCGTGGTTATCTTCTTCTGGATGTCGTTCCACCAGAACGGCCTTACGTTGACCTTCTTTGCCCGCGATTACACCCAAAGCTCCGTCAGCGGCGGCGGTTACATGTTCTTCAACCTCATTTCGCTGATTTCGATTATCGTGTTCGCTTACGGTATCTACTGGGCCACGATGGGTCTGTTCGGTGGCAAAAAGAGTACCGGCAAGGGTCTCGTCACCATGCTGATCGGCCTTGCCGGCATCATCGCTTTCTACTTCCTGCGTGCCGTCGATGCCGAAAACATCAAGATTACCCCGCAAATCTTCCAGCAGTTCAATCCTTTCTTCATCGTATTGCTGACCCCGCTTTCGGTGGCCTTGTTCACCAGCCTCAACCGCAAGGGCAAAGAGCCTTCGGCTCCGCGCAAAATCGGTTACGGCATGGTGGTAGCCGCGCTGGGCTTCGTGGTGATCCTGATTGCCTCCATCTCCAACCACCTGCCATCGCCTAACGAAATCAACGGCGTTTCGGATGTACTGGTATCGCCCAACTGGCTCATCGGAACCTACTTCACGCTGACCATCGCCGAGCTGCTGCTCAGCCCGATGGGTCTGTCGTTCGTAGCCAAGGTGGCACCTCCGCAATACAAGGGGATGATGCAAGGCGGCTGGCTGGCCGCTACCGCTATCGGCAACCTCTTGGTCGGCGTCATGGGTTCGCTTTGGGAAAAAGTGTCCATCTACATGTTCTGGGGAATCCTGATTATCTGCTGCATCTTATCGGCATTGTTCATCTTCTCGGTAATCAAGAAACTGGAACGCGCTACCAACGATTAGGAGTATAACGGGATCAAAGTCCCGGAATACACATGCTTTGCAGCGAACCGCTGGCGGCAAAGGGAACGTCTCCGCACGTGACCAGCCTGCCAGCGGTTCACTGTTTTCATATCCGGCCTTGCATCTTACTCACTCTGGCACACCGCCTGAGATTTATTTCAAATCCCTATTTTTTGATACACACTCCATGCCAATGCCTCGCCCAAACGGCTGATTCTGGTTGAAAACAGTCTTTTTTTGTAATTTTGTAAATTTATCAACCGACAAAGGAACGACCGGAGCAACAACAGTTTCGGCGCAGATGCGCCGGACAGGCACACGAGAAACCGCTTTGCAGTCGTTATTCCATTCGTTCCCATTACCAAAACCAATTACATCATGAAAAAGCTCATTGCAGCCTTGACAGCATTCATCGCCATGGGAGCCGTTTCCATCTTAGCCCAAGAACGCTTTGTGGACACGGCGATCCAGAACCGCAAAGCCGTGCTGGAAGAGTACACGGGCGTCGGATGTCCGAACTGCCCGTCCAGGCACAGGGCCGCCAACGAAATCCTCAATGCCAACATCGGCGATTTCTTCATCATCAACATCCATTCGGGCCCATACGCAGACCCCAACAGCTACTACGGCATCGACTTCCGTACCGATTACGGGAACGCGCTCACCAGCCAAGCGGGCATAAACGCCTATCCTTCAGGAACAATCAACCGCCATGTGTTTTCCGGAGGTTCGGCAATGGCCAGCAGTTCGGCCGATGACTGGGAAGCCTGGACGGAGGACATCGTGTCGCAGGAATCCTATGCCAACATCGCCGCCCGCGCCACCATCGACACACTTTCCCGCCAAGTGGAACTCACCGTCCAGATCTATTATACCGGGAACTCGCCCCAAAGCACCAACTACCTGAACGTGGCCTTGCTCCAGGACAACATCCTCGGATACCAGCAAGGGGCGGGTGCCAATCCTGACCAAGTGCAAGGGGACCTCTACCTCCACATGCACGCCCTGCGCGACCTTCTCACCGGCCAGTGGGGCGAGGAAATCACCACCACGACCCAAGGTTCGTTCGTGGAGAAGACCTATTCCTACACCGTGCCTGATTCCATCCGGGAAATCCCCGTCGACATGGACGACATCAGCTTCGTCGCTTTCCTCGCCGAAGGCCGCACGGAAATCGTCACCGCCTGCGATGCCGGGCTGACCTATCTGGAAGGCGGCCCGGAGCTGGTCTACCAGTTCGGCAAGTTCCAGCAACTGCCGCAGAACACCTGCGACAACAACATCCGTTTCTCAGCCAAGATAGCTGTCCGGGTAGCCAAAGAACCCATATCGAGCATAGACCTCAACTTCGACCATCCTGAAGGCCGGGCCAAAGTGTCCGTTTCTTTCAATCCCGCCTTGCAGGCAGGCGATGTGGCGGAAATCACCAGCGAACCGATAGAACTCCGGACCAACCGGAGCGGGACCTGCTGGCTCGACCTGGCAAAAATCAACGGCTCGAACGATTTCCCCGGAACAGACCCCTTGCAACTGAGCTTTGTCAAAAACTACATCGACATTCCCACCGATGAAGCTCTTCTGACCTTGTACCAAGACCTTCCCCGCTACAACCGGGACTACGGGGTTTTCTGGAGCCTGACCGACCTGGCCGGCGATACTTTGGCTTATGGCGGGCCGTACGACACCTTGAGCAGTCCTCGAATCGACACCTTGCCCCTGATTGAAGGATGCCAGCAATTCAGCTTGCAGGTGGCCAACCTGAATGCAACCAGCAGCCAAGGGGAAGGATACCTCCAGTTCGACAACGCGGAAGGCGACAGCATCATCCGTTACGAGGGCACATATCCGGAAAGCATGGTCATCATGATTTCGCACAACCTGCCCGACAACCCGGACCCCGGCCCGTCGGACACCACCGCCAATGAAGGATCCGCCCAAAGCCTCCCCATCGTGCTTTACCCCAATCCGGTCTCGAACTCGGCATTCCTCGAACTGGACCTGGACCAGGCAAGGCATCTCGGCATCCGCGTGCTGGACAATACGGGGCGTTGCGTGCTGAATCTGGGAGAACGGACTTTGCCTGCCGGACGGCAGACCCTCGAACTGCCGGCAGAGGAACTGGCCGAAGGCATGTATTTCATCCTGCTTGAAGGAGAAGGCATCCATGCCGTCCGGAAAATGATCATAAAACGGTAAAACATCGCGGACGGTTCCTCGACCGTCCGCTTCCAAATTTTTTACATTAATAACACAAAACGACATCGAAACCATGAAAAATTTCATTGCAGGAATCGGACTCTTCTGTGCCTTGACGGCATCCGGGACCGCCCAAGAGCGGTTCGTGGACGAAACGCCCCAAAACCGGAAAGTGGTCTTGGAAGAATTCACAGGTGTCAACTGCGGCAACTGCCCGGACGGGCATCGCCGTGCCAACGCCCTCCGGGACGCTCACCCCGGAGAAGTTTTCTTGATAAACATCCATCAAGGTTCTTACGCTTATCCGGCAGAAATAGACTTGCGAACCAACTACGGGGATGCCTTGGCCAGCCAAGCCGGCATCAACAGCTATCCTAACGCCACTATCAACCGGCATTCGTTCAACGGATCCATCGCCGTTGCCGACAGGACAGCATGGACAAGCCTTTCCGAAGGACTCCTCTCCACGGAAGCCTACGCCAACATCGCCGCCAAGGCCACGGTGGACTGGCAGACCAGAGAAATGCAGGTTACGGTGCAGGTCTACTACACCGGCAACAGCCCCGCAAGCACCAATTACCTCAACGTGGCTCTTCTGCAAGACTACATCTACGGGCCGCAAGCAGGCATGAACGCCAACATGGAACAGGTTGACGGAAACCAGTACGTCCACATGCACGCTCTGCGCGACCTTATTACCGGTCAATGGGGTGAGGAAATCACCACCACGATCCAAGGCTCGTTCGTGGAAAAGACCTACACGTACACCATTCCCGAAGCCGTCCGGGAAGTTCCCGTGGAAATGGGAAACATCAGCGTGGTGGCCTTCCTGGCCGAAGGACACACCGAAATCATCACGGCTTGCGAAGCTAATCTGAGCTTCACCAACGGCGGGCCGGACTATATCCTGCATCTCTCCAACTTTGCCCAAGAAGCCCACAACACCTGCGACAGCAGAATCCGCTTCTCAGCAAAAGCCGAGATACGTGCCGCCGTCGAACCGGTTTCCAGCATGGACTTCATCCTGAACACATCTGACGGCCAGCGGGAGTACACCCACACTTTCGAACCCGCTCTGGAAGCCGGCTCGACCGTCACCTTCACCAGCGAACCCATCGAATTTCCCATCAACCAAGAGATGGAAGCAAGCTTGTCCCTCGCCGCCGTGAACGGTTCGGACAATTTCCCCGAAATGGACAGCCTCACTGCCGATTTCAGCAAGTACTACATGAACATTCCCTCCCAGGAAATGATCCTGACCGTGGCCCAAGACCAGTACGGAGAAGAAATAACCTGGAATGTCGTCACGGATGAAGGCGACACCATAGGGCAAGGCGGCCCGTATGCCAACCTCCAGAACATGGGGACACGCAACCGGATCGATACCCTGACCTTGGCCGAAGGCTGCCAGACCTTCACCATCTACGATGCCACGGGAGACGGCATCCATAACACCCAAGGCGACGGGCATATCGATTTCAGCGACATCGAAGGCAATACCCTGCTTACCCGCGACGGGGACTATGGCGATAGCGCGGTGGTCATGATTTCCTACAACCTGCCGTTCGCCAACGAAAACGCCATGGTGCAAATCAAGGCGCAGCTCTATCCTAACCCGGCTTCCGAAAACGCGAACCTCCGTTTTGAAACCGAAGCAGCCTGCCAGGCGGACATCAAGATACTGAACCAAGCCGGGCAATGCGTGCTGGATCTTGGAAAGCAAGACATCCCTGCGGGCATCCACACCGTTTCTATCCCCGTAAACAGCCTCGGCAACGGAATCTACATCATCCATGTCCAAGGTCAAGGGTTCCAAGGGATACAGAAACTCATCGTGAATCGCTAAGATTGCAAGAAAACCGGACAGCCATTTTGCTGATCCATAATGAAAAAAGGCAACCGTTTTACAACGATTGCCTTTTTTTCATGCAGGAAGAATCCCTGGAACTAACGCACCACGATCTTAACCGAAGACACGCCTTGGGCCGTCGTCACGCGGGCCACATAGATGCCTGGAGCCAAAGATTCCGCATTGTAACGGAACACTTCCGCCGCAAGCGAACCCGAATCGTACACCAAAGCACCCGAAACCGAATAGAGGCGGACCCGTTCAATCTGAACGCCGGAAGCGGAAATGTTCAAAGTTTCCGTTACCGGATTAGGATATGCGCTGACTGCCGGTCCTGCCAGCCCGGCGACAGACTCGTTCCCCACATTGGCTCCCACGCGGATATCATCGATGACAAAACCGTAGTTCTGCGCCTGTCCCTGGATAGCCACATAAATGCTTTGTCCATTGTATTCCGAAAGATCCACCGTGAAACGGGTCCACGGGTAAACCGGGTCTGAACGATCCGGGTTCATGGCCGGTATCACGTAATTGGCAAGGAACCCGAAAGAGGCCGGTTGCGCGTTCGTCGTCGAAATCATCACATTCAACGACTCTTCGGCCGGACCGTTATCGTCTTCCGCCGTCATGCTCATGGCGATGAAAGACAACTGCGCACCGCTCTCGGGCATTTCCAAGCGAGGCGAAATCAACCACGCATCGTTCGCCGTGGTACTCATGATCGCAGTGTCCACATCAGCCAAAGTCAAAGCGAACCTGGCACCTTGGCGAATCGGGAACCATTCGGCGAAACTTTGACCTATCTGGTCGGGATTCACCGCCATGAAACCCATGTTCGTCCCTGCATTGGGAATGTTCCAATTGTTAATGAAAATGGTATTGTTCTGGTCCTGGACCGTCACCATCCAAGGCTGGAAGCCCGTCGTGGCGAAATCGCCGCAATACTCGAAATCCATCACATAGGGATCCGGATCGGCCAAGGTTTCCACCTGCTTGCTCAGAGTGTCGTTGGCCGGATTCTGATCTCCGGGAAGGACGAGCGACAAGCTAATCGTATGCATCCCGACCGCCATCAAGTCGGCAGAGAACGATACCGTCCCGCGACGGTTGGGCTGCAACGAAATCGAAGCGGAATCCGCCAACACCCCGTCCACCTCGCAATAAACGGTAGCCGTGCCGCTGGAGGTTCCCCGGTTCATCACGGTCGCTTCCACTCTCTCGTTCTGGGCGAACAGACCCGTATTTTCCGGCCTGTCGATAGACAACAAGGCAAAATCGTTGGCGAACACCTGCCCATGGCTCGGCCCGAAGTTCAAACGCATAGCGGCAAATCCGAAGTTGTCTTGCGGGTTCAAGCGTCCGCTCGCGGTCGATGTCACGTACAACATGCCGTCTTCCTGCCCGTCGGCGGCTACGCCGGCATGGGTGTTCTCGCTGGTCTGGGCCACCTCTATCAAATAAACCCCCGGTTCCAGAAGCGTGTGCGGGCAAGGGAACGTCAGGAATCCGGAAGTATTATCGGGACGGTAATACTCCGTGGAGAACAACTCGTAATCTATTGCCTCGGTTTCTTCATTCCAACGGTAGAAAGAAAGCCTCTGCAAGCTGTATTGTCCGTCTCCGAACCCTATGGTGAACGAAGTCAAGGTGTCAGTCTCCACAAGCGTGTACAAGACCCCGAAAGAAATGGAGTTGTACTGGCTACCTATGTTCGAAGTCCTCTCGTCATCCAACAAATCCACCGTCAAAGTGTCGAAAGTCATCACCGAATCAGAAACCGACAAGCTGTAATACCGGAAATTGTTCTCCATGTTCTTGTCTTCCTGCCCTTCGATATCGACCCGCAAGGCGACTTCTCCCTTGTAACCTGCCGCCAAGCCCGAGAAGACAGCCTCGGTAGCGATCACTTCCCGCCCGTCAGCCGGGATGGTTATCGGATCGCTCGTTCCAAGCACATTGTCCGGAGCGTCCACCAAATAGGCCGACACAACGGCATTGACACTCTCCGTGCCTTTGTTCCATACCGAGGTATGGAAAGCATGGGCCGCATTGGCCTGGTCCACCGGCGAGATATGCGTCAAGTCGGATTCAACCCGGGTCACGGCCACATCGTAGTCATGCATGGCTTCCACGCTCATGAACTCGAAGCCCAAGGAGAATCCCCCCATGCGGACCGTGTCGTTGCTATACATAGGAATGTCGGCCGAAAGCACGGTATCGGGAACGATGGCAAAGCACACCGTATCCCTTTCCTGCAATTCCAGGAAAAATTCATCATACACGATGGTGTTCTCGCCCGTGCAAGCCGTCGGGTTCCGGTATACTTCCGTCCCCGCTTCATAGTCCACCACCCCGTCATGATCCAGCATCCGGATGGAAAACGGATCCAAGTACATCAGAGTCGTCGGGATATCTCCCATCACACCTTCCCGGCATATACCCGCCTGGTAATTGAACCCGACACGGTAACGGCCCGGTTCCAGAATCACGCCCGGAGTCCGCAAAGGAGTACGGAGATTCAAGGGTCCCATGATCGAAATAAGGCCGCTCAGCGGATTGTAAGCCCAATCATTGGCAACCACGGACACGAAATCGCCCTCGCTGGCATGGAATGTCACCGGCGGGACATCCAGCTCATCAGCGGGCTTGGGCATCGCAACCGCCCCCGGCATACCTTTGGAAAATGCAGGATTGCTGTCCTGCAATCCCTCTTGCGCTTGCAGCGCCCCCACGCAGAACAGGAGGCAAACGCAAGCAAGAAAATTCTTTTTCATTTGGTTTTACTGTTGTTTTGGTTATCAATTGGTCTAACAAACATACTATGTCAGCGCACAATCACGCGCAAGGTTTCCATCCTGCCATCGGGCAAGAGGAAACGGAACAGGTACATTCCAGATTCCCACGCAGACACTTCCAGCTCCTTGACACCCGCAGGCAAGACCTGACGGACCCGCCCGTTCATGTCCAGCACCACGCATTCCTCATAGTCTCCTTCGAGAGAAAGGAAGGAAGTGGCCGGATTCGGGCTTACCCGGACACCCGCCTGGCCGGCGGATTCCACCGCCACATCCCCAGCTTGGAATTCCAGCAAAGCCCTCCGGCTGGAACCAGACTCGAACACGGCTTCGACACCGGCCGTATGCCATCCGTCCGGCAAAGGCCCGAACGAATAGGAAAGTTCCCCGGTCTCCGCCTTGAACTGATCATCCAGATATACCCGGTAAGCCTGCAAAGCCTTGGATGCCCCGCAACCATCCTCCCAAGTGAACACGTAGTTCCCAGACGCATCCTTGCTCACCTGCAAGGATTCCGGCACGCAGACAATCTCTTCCAAGACGTAGGAAAGGCGCAACGCCTGGCCATGGACGGCTTCCACGGTATCGCGGACAGAATGGAAACCCGCCAAATCGATAGAAAGGGCATACGATCCCTCGATAATCACCGTGTCCACCGCAGAAAGCGCAGGCCAATCCACACGATAGGCCGCTTCCGGGTAATCCAGGCTTTGCAAAGACACCTTCGCGCCCTGAGCCGAGCGTCCCTCGATATTGGTGGAAACTTCCAATGTCAATTCCACATCCATATCCTTGGCAGCCAGGTTGGACAATGCCGCTTCCGACATCCTGCCGCCCGAATAAACCATCCGCAGGCCGTAACGGTAAAGCCCGCGGTCAAGGCCGGCAAAATCCTCGTCCACCCACAAAGTGTCAGAGGCCGGACAATTGCCCAGACCAATCCAAGCCGTGCCGGCTTCTTCCTGGCCGTAACCCATCCGGTAAACCGCATACGACTGTGCCGATTTGGGCATCGCGCCCATCTCAGGAACCTGCGCCTTCGCGGAAACCAGGGACGAAGACTCCTCGTCCGCCTCGAAGCCGTACAATCCCGTCACTTCGCCCTCGGCCCGGATAAGCATGGTATTGGTAAAGGTGGCATCCATCGACTCCAAAGTGGAGAACTGGCCCCGCGTGTAATCCGCCGTATAGTACTGCGTCCCCGGCACAAAAGGATAATCCGGGTCGGAACCGGCCGTGTGCAAGTCGTTGGCAATGGCCAGATAGCCCTCGCCGTCCTCGTAATAACTCAAGCCTACCATGAAGCCGTTTGGAGCGGAAACCAAGGTGTCGAACACATGGGTCGTCCAGGCCGAATCCGTATTTGGAACGCCGTATTTGGAATACAACAGACGCGAAGTAGGCTGTCCGTCCTTGTCCAGATCGAACACGAACACATTGACCGTCTCGTGCCGTATATCCTGGTACTCCATGGTCATCCAGCTCATGGAACGCAGCAAAGCCGGGCGGCGGAACACCGTTCCCAGCACGGTCTTGTCCGTTGCCGCGTCATCACCGTAAAACAGATTGGGGACCCCGTTGTCGTAACGGAACACCTCGTTGCCGTCAGGCCGGTTCCAGGAAAGGCGCATCCGGCCATCCGGCTGCGGAACCGCCAGCAAATCCGAAGGAGCCAGCAACGCATCCTGCATCCTGATTTCCCCCAGATCCAAGGCTCCGTCCAAATTGACGGAATCGGCCACGTACAACTCGAAACGCGGCTTGAACGCCTCCAGGACATAGCCCGACCCCTGGTAGGCCGAAAACGAGAACCGTCCTTGGGCATCGCTGTACGCCATGCAAGTATCATAACCCGTCAGGCGCACCTGAGCGGAAGCCACCGGCATACCGTCGGCATCTTCCAGCACGCCCTCCAGCACGAACTTCTCCCTTGGAGACAAGGCGACATCCACCACCCGGTCGGCATCGAAATCATCCATGACAACCACCGTGTCGGCATAGGCATAACAAGTGAAAGCCACGGCCACCGTGTCGGCAAAAGGCACATACGGCATGTCCCACTTCCCGTCCGCACCGGTCACGGCAGAAATCCCCTTGCCGAGGATTTCCACCCGGACCCCTTCCATGGGCTGTCCGCCCAGAGCCGCCGTCACCGTCCCGGACAAAGCAGCGCCCGCGCAATGGTCGGCCCAAAGCGAAATGGACGGCACATTGTCGGATATGATGCCCGTCTGGCTGAAATCGAACTCGTAAGAACTTTCCCCGTCCTGGTAGACCCAATAGCGGGCAGCGCCCGGACGCTGGTATCCGACCCAGTAATGGAAGGAACCGAAAAACTGCGAATGGACGGGAGCCACCGCCATCAGGCAAAGGTTGCCTCCGTCATACACAAAAGTAGAATCCAACTCGAGCGTCACCTTGTTGCGGAAACGTTCGAACACCACCGTATCGTCGAAGACAAGGGAAAAATCCTCTTCCGGAACCCAGCCTCCCGTCAAGGTGGAAAGGTCGGTATTGGCCATATAAAGACGGAACGGCCGTGTTTCGGTCATCCCGTTGGCATTCTCGTATTCCAAGGATATACGGCGAACCACGCCCGGTTCCATCCCGATCTCGCCCGCCACATAGACAATCTGGCTCGCGCTCGAACTGGCCGCGAAAGAGAAAGGAATCCCGTTCTGGCGCATCGTGCCCGCCGTGCCAGGCATGTAATCTCCGCAAGATTCCATCACCTGGACCGGAATCCTGAAAGAAGAGTCGTTGGCAGCCAGCAAATCCCCCTCCATCCCGGCTACCACCCGCAGCTCCTGCATACCCGCCTGGTCGGGCGTGTACGAAAGCCGGACCGTGCTTTCCTGCCCGGCATTCAAAAGGGTGGCCCCGTTCTGGGAAGCCAGCACTCTGCCGGCAGCGTCCACCAGCGACAGGCTATAAGAGTTGCTCCTGTTCAAGCCCGTATTGCGGATCGTAGTCCGTACCACAGTCTCTTCCCCCGCCTTGAGGTAATCGGGGCAATCCACATCCCACACGGCCACGTCCATCTCCAAGGAAGGCTGCAAGACCACATCGCTGATGAAAAGCCCGGCCGATTCCGGAGCTTCCGAAACCACGCGGAACGCAAGGTAATACACCCCGCTCTGGTCCACGGTGAAAGACTGGTTCGAAGACCGGGGATCATCAATCAGGACCGAAGAAGTACCCAACGTCCGGGAAAGGGCATCCACCGTGGGCGCGTTCCCGAGCCGGATTTCCAGTTTTTCCTCGAACTCGAAATACAACGTGCCCACCTCGTACCGCAGCATGTACGACGTGCCAGCCTCCAGTTCCACCGGAGGAAGGACCAACCAGTCGTCAGCCGTATTGGTGCCTGTCTGGAAAACCGCTCCCGGCTTGCCCAGGTACTCCCCGTAAGCCCATGCGGCATAATCCTCATTGGCATCGATCACAGTCCAAGGAGTCCAGGAACGGGCATCCGAGAAATCACAGGCGAAATATCCCTGATGAGGCTCGCCCACCATCATGTTCCCTGTCCGGGTCGCAGGCCCTTGCCCATGCTGCGTGAAAGGTATCACGGCATAACTGTAATTATCTAAGACAGTAATCCCTTCATCCGTGAACGAGCTCTCCCCGATTACCCATTCCACCGTATCCGGGTAACGGACTACCCGGTACTGGAGACTGGACTCATCGATACGCCCCCCGAACTTGCCGCCGGCAGGAGCATCCCAAGACAGGGATACCGTGCCGTCTTCCGCCCGGGCTTGCAGATTCCCCACCGCGGCCGGCACATCGTAGCCCACCACGCAACGTACCAGGGAAAACCGCCCGTTCCCGTCGGCATTGCAAGCCCGCACGCCATAGTAATGCAAGCCGTCAGGCTGGTTCTCCAAGGCATGCTGGCAAGCTTCTCCCGCAGCCAATCCGTCTTCCACGGCAGCCACCAGCTGCCCGTCCCTGAAAATCTCCACTTTGGACAAGGATGCCAAAGCCTGGCCCCCTTCATCCTCGGCGGGGTTCGTCCACGACAAAACGACCTGGGAATTCTCTGTCTGGCAAGACAAACCAGCCAGCCGGCCCGGCACGGAAGACAAACCGCCGAAAGGTATCGTCAAAGCATTCACAAAATCATACCCGGCCGGATAGGTGCCCACCAAGGAAGCCTCCCCGGAAAGCGCGTCCACACGGTACAAGGCAGGAACCCCGCCCTGTTCCACCGTGCTCCAGTAGAGGAATCCATCGTTGGGATTGAAGGCCATGTTCTGGAAAGTCATGGACGGAAGCACACCGGTCGGCCCCACTTCGGTCAAAGCCGCCGTGGCCGGATCCACATAATAGAACATGCCCGACAAGCCGATGCCGTACACATGGCCGTCCTCGTCCGCGTCCAAGGCGCACAAATCCTCGGCAAAGCGTCCCAGCACACGGAAATTCCCGCAGCTGTCCCCTTCGCTGATATCGACCTCCAAGAGATAAGAGCCCCAGTGCAGGTTGTCGGTACGAAGACCGGCAATCGCATACATCCTGCCCGCCTGGCGGTCGTAGGCCATGTCATAATACAAATAGTCCATCGTATTGTAAACGGCAAGAATCTCATCGTAATACGCATCCTCGCCGAGCGAAACCGCGCTGAAAGCCCCCGGCATCACCATGTTGAAGAAAGAAAGGCCGGTATAGGCATACACCCGTCCCTCCGCTTCCTCGGCGGCCAGCACGAAAGAAGTCTGATCCAACGCGCCTGGCACGGTGGAAAACGAAGAAGGATCCTCCAAATCCATAAAACCCACCGTGGCACGGTAGGAAGAAGTAAAGAAGGCATAAGCGTCCCCCTGCGCCCGGAGAAAAGTCCCGGACAAGAGACACAAAGCCAACAAGGCTGCAATTCGTTTCATTTTGGTTGGTTTCATCTATTTTTATCAATCATTGGCCCGAATTCATCCGCCATCCGGAAGAAGCGCATCGGCACTTCCGCCCGGCCTGTTCCGGTCCGGCATCAACCCGGCATCAATAAACACACACTCTTATCCTTCCGGATGGACAGCCTTGATTCTCCCTCGGCCTGCCGCCTCATCTTCGCCAAGGCATATCCTCCAGACACTGCGCCCGGGAAGGGTTCCCACCCCGCCCGGGCAAAAAAAGTGGATTGAAAACCCACGGAAGCCGTTCCGGAAAACAGCCAAACGACGAACCCGGAACGGCTTCCACGCTTTCAAACCCGCAGAGAAAGCTTAGCGCACATAAACCTTGAAGATAGCGTTCTCACTGCCGCTGAACACGTTCACCAGCAGGATGCGACCGCCATCGACCGGAATGCTGACATTGTTGTCGGCACGAACCGTCAAATCAGCTACCCGTGCACCCGTTGTCGTGTAAACCTGTACACGGTCGATCCGGATCTTGGCCGGATTGAGGATATGGATCATGTCATCCTGCGAAAGCACGCGCAAGGCAGCCGCCAAGCTGTTTTCGTTGGCGGTTTCGTCCAAGGTTTCGAACTCGGCTTCTTCAGCAAAGTCGCTGCTGATTTCCTCGCAGATACCGCGTACCGACCAGACGTAAGCCGTCTTCTTGGTCAAGCCGCGGACCACGCACGAAGCTTCTTCGGACTGAACCGTATCGTACTGGGCAGCGGAAGCTTCCTTGTAAATCACTTCGAAGCTGACATTGTTCTCGCCGGCCGTCCAGCTCAGCGCCACCGTGTCAATGCCCGGCACGGAAGCCAGAGCGGTAGGAACGCCGCATCTTTCCGGTTCGGGTTCGGAAGCCGTGGTGAAGCTGGCCACTTCGGCAGCCTCGCTCCGCAAATCACCGCAAACCCCGATCACCGTCCAGGAATAAGAGGTCTCGGCGGTCAGGCCGGTCAGATTGTAGGAAGCCTCGGCGCAGTCCAGCGTATCGAACTCGCTTGCCGATGTCTCGCGGTACAATACCTCGAAAGATTCGTTCCCTTCGCCGGCAGTCCAGCTCAAGGAAGCATTGTCCACGCCCGGAACCGCTTGCAAGCCTGTGGGCACCTCGCAGACCGGCTGAGGCTCGGCCTCGGTGGAGAAACGGACCGTATCGGCGCTCCACATGCTGGAATCGCCTTCAGCACAAACCACGCGCACCAAAGCCATGTAATCCGTCCCGGCAGTCAAACCGCTGGCCGTGTAATACAAGGTGTTTTCCGGCCAAGCGTAAGCCCGGTCGAAAGAAGCGTCCTCGGTGAAGACACGCAGAACCTTGGCCGCGCTGTCCGTAGCCGGATCCAGCACTTGGAACGTGGCGTTGTTCCGCGTGGCAACCATCAAGGCGAAAGTATCTACCGGATAGCAGGAAACCGTTGTGGCAAAATCAATGTAATCGACATGATCCATGCAGACATAGCGTCCTGCCAAATCAATGGCTTGATATACATCGGACGTATAGGCCGTGGCCGGAGCCAAGCCTTCCAGTTCGATGACACGGTTGTCCGTGAAAATCGTATCCCACTGCTGGTTGCCAGAGAAATCCAGTACACCGTAACGGAACATGTACGACAGTGCTTCCGATTCCGGCAGCACGATGGTGGCCGTGGTCGCAGTCACCGCATCAGCCTGGTTGATGCCCAGCGGGCCGGAAATCTCGTCACAGGGAGAAACAACGCTCTTCACATAAACCGAGTCGAGCAAGATATACGTGTAATCTGTCTGGATAGTCCTATCCGCTTCCGTGTTCATCCAGGCGAAACCGATCCGGCACAAGCCTTCGTTCTCGGTCTGGATCGGGAAAGTAAACGGCACATAAGAGCCGTATACCAGCTCGCTGCCCGAAATCTCGCCGATTACATCGGCATTCTCGAATACACCGTCGGTCGACAGCAAGACCTGCAGCTTGGAGGTTTCCGCCAAGATGGAATCCATGGTCGACGGCATGGGGTTGGAAGAACTGTATATGCCTACGCCTACCTTGAAGGTCACGAATTCCTGCCGTTCCCCTGTGCTTTCCTTGTAGAACTCGGGCAAGGCAACCAGCACGGAATCGGTCAAATCGCTTTGGATGGCCTGGATAGTCAAAGCGCGTACCGAACCGATGTTTTCCATATACATGGGGTACACGTTCCAGCCAGACCCGCTCTGATCGTAAACCCCGTTCTGGCTGGCATAGACGTTGGAACCGGAAATAGGACTCGATTCCTGGGCAGCCAGCATCGTGTACGGGAGGCCGCGCAAGGTGGTGAAATTCCTTTCCGAAACGTTCGAGGTATCGCCTTCCCCGCACAAGGCGCGGACATTGACCGTATAGGTCGTGCTTGCAAGCAAGGAATCCATCAAGAAAGAAGTGTCGGAAACCAGGACGGGTTCGGAGAACGCACCTCCTTGAGGACCGTAAGAGAAGATATAACCGGAGTTCGTCCCGTCAGCTTCGTCCAGCGTCTTTGTCCAAGTAGCCAAGGCTTGGGCATCGGTCACATCCACCACCCTGACACTGGGCAGGGGGCAGGCCGCCCTTTCATTGACGTTCACTCTCCTGACCAGCATGAAGTAGCTGTAATCTCCGCCACTGGTAGCCGAAACACGCAACAGCACCGGTTTTTCCGGGTCGATTCCGTCGATGTTCACATCCCACCAATACAGACCGTCGATGCTCCCCTCGGCCAAAGAAGCCAAGGATGTCAAGGTTTCTGCGGTATTCCAAGTGGTATCCACGGCATCGGTCTCAGGCTGGGCGTATTCCAAGAGGAAAGAATCGCCCGACTGGAAATCTTCCGCCGCGTTGCTCGAAGCAGCCCGGGCAAATTCCATGCTGACCGTCAAGGCCTCGCGCGAAGTGGTGAAAGCCGGCGTGGTGAAAGAAACCGTCCCGTTCGCGGGAACCGACATCTGGATGAAACGTTCGTAATGGGTCTGCCATCCGAATATCATGTCGAAACGGCTAAGATACTGGGACATGTCAACTCCTTCCGGCTGATTGCCCCAGCCTGCATCAGGCCACTGCTGGTCATAGGATATCAGATACGTACCTTCTCCGGATTCATTGAGATTGGTTGCCGGATAAGGCCCGAAGCTTATGGGAACCTCCGTGGCGGGAACATACACGGAAGCATGCGCGCAATCGGCAGTGAAAACAAGGGCATCGTCCGAACCCGTCACCGTATAGGCAATGGCCGAGTAAACCCGGTTCGGAGTCAGGCCTTCAATCTTGATGGAAGAACCATCCAAAGTTCCGTAATAAGCATACCGGATCTGGATGCCGTCCACTTCCATATAGGAATCGCCGGCCTGTGCATCAGGATTGAAGCTCGCACTGCCGCCATCGGGCCGGTACTCGCCATAGGCACCGAAAGCCCCGTTCCAGTCGAAAGGCGCATCCGTGTACAGGACAAGGACTCTCTTGCCCTGCATGGCATCATCAAATGTCAATTCCAACGCACCTTCCGTGTAAGTCAAGGAATTGATTTCCGGCGCGCCTTCAGGCGAGTTAAACTTGCCCACCTCGACAGCAGATGCATATTTCAGGCCATCCTGACGGCAATCGTTGTAAGGGAAGCAATACACCGTGTACTCGGTGCTGCCTTGCGTTGCCATGTTGAAATAGAAGTAGGGATCGCCGAAAGAATTGTTCGGCCAATAAAAATTGTCATAGGTCAGGACTACTTCCCCGTTCCCGATTTCGGAGGCAGCATTGTATGTCTGCCCGTCCTGAGGGGTAAAGGACAAGGTACCATCGTTATCCAATACGAAGAGGAAGTCATCGGCAGTACCCCATTGTTCCCCGGGATAAGCCATGTAATAGCACCATGTAGGAGTGGAAGAAGGCAGCAATTCCTGCTGGGCAAATTCAAACGTCCCTGCCGGCGCAGCGCAATCAGCTGGCGCGGAAGGCGCAGTCACAGCAACCCCGATGGAGGTCGATGACATATAGCCCGGGAAAAGATAGAACCCATCCTTCCGTAAATCATAGCTCTGATAATCGGAAAAAGTAGACCCGTAGAGTGCAAAGAGGGGATCGGCCTCCGCATTATCTGTACTCACACCGCTTCCGTTTACCCAATACTGCAGATTCGTCCCGTTCAGGAAGTACTTATGCGGCCGATACTGATTGTAGTATACATGCGTGACCCGCTGGACAGTACCGGATTCAAAGAAAGGGAAAGCGGCCATGAACGCCGTATTGGTTATGCCAAAAGAGAAGTTTTCCGTGCTCACATTGGTAAAGTCGGTATCCTCGATCCCATCGATGGCAAAAGTAACCGACCCATCTTGCTTGAACTGCACCTGCCAGCTCAAGGTCAGAGCTATTTTCATGTTCTCGTCAGCGATATAGCTGTTATTGATTTCAACATCCTTGTATTCCACAACAAAGACATTGTCTTCCGTGGTCCAATACTTGACGGAACCGCCCGATTTAAGGACCCTGTTCCCGATGGCCTGCTGAAAATTGTCGTCATACGCATACACCTCGAACATGACAGCATCCAGCCCTGTCTCGTTCATGTTAAAAATAGTCACATAAGGCTTGGCCATGTCCGACATGTCTTCCTGTTCCGACAAGGCGATACGGCCATCGGCCATCGGCAGGACATATTTCATGGTCTTCCCGTTGTAATAGAAATCAAAAGGAAGGGCAATCCCCTTGATGCCTGTATTTCCTGAAATATCATGGGAATACGTACTGCCGTTGTATGTCGCAGTTACCTCAGAGGCAGTCTGCCCGTAAACATAACAAGTCACATCGTAATTATAGACATCATCATACCTGTCTGTAATCGTATAAATGGCATTATCGCTACCGGTAGCCACAACGGTTGCATTTCCAGGTGCTGCCAAGAAAGGAGTTCCTTCCGCCCAGGCGAGCGTATAGTCTTCCACCTGCCCTTGCGAAAAGGACAAGCCCGCTGCCATGGCGGTTAAAATCAACATCAATCGTTTCATAACATTTGGTTTTAGGTTAGTATTTGTTTTCAGGCAAGTCTGCCGCAGCAGCTTGCTTTTTCTTTTTTCTTGGAAACTGTTTCCAAAGCGTGATGGCGGAACCGCATTTCCCAAGGAATCCGAAGAAAGCCGGAGGCTGCAAACTGCCGTCCCTTTCTCCGGAAGGCAGGATTCCCTAAAGCACCGCCACCTTCCAGACTTTGGCACCGATACGTACCAAATAAAGCCCGGGGGCATCCACGGCAACCGATGCATCACGGCCTTCGTAAATCAGATGTCCTTGCAAGTTGAACACCTGGTAGCATGAAGAAGCGTTGTTCTTCACATAAATCACACGATCCTGCGCATATACGCTCACGCCCGGAACCGATTCGCCGGAATATGCCCCTGCATCGCCATCATCCTCATTGCCAACTCCTCCACCCCCTGGCACGGACACCTTGGCGGAAGCGCTCTGCAAGACCTGCCTGGCATCGCCTTCCTGCACAAAAACCACCAAGGAAAGGTCTTCCCGTGCCTCTTCTTCCAGATAAGAAGCATCGAAATCCAGTTCGTAAAGGCAGGAAGAATCCATTTCGAACGAGAGGCCGAAAGCACCGTCCACCGGACTCAGGCTCCGCAATACATCATGGTATTCTCCGCCGACCGCACCTTGGGTCAAAGCCACAAAGACCTCCAAGCCGGAGACATCGGCCGTGCTACGGACAACAACCATGCCCCGCACATGGCCGTCCGCATCCAGATAAACCGTATCGAAACGGATGGAAAGGAAGGTTTCCGGGTGGGTATCCAGCAAAGCACGCAAGGCATTGATGGCTCCCGGCCCTTCCTTGGGCCATACAGCCCCGTTCCCGTTCATGCGCGGCAAGCCGTCGCTGGGGCTGTAATACCACAGGAAACGGTCATCTCCCGTCTGGGTGGCATAAGGGTCGTTGCCCATGAAGGTGGTATGGTACTTGATGACGCTCACCGTGTCGCCCATGGCTTCCAGAACCGGGTTCATGTACTCGTTGGCCGCTGCGCAATGGGAACAGTACACGCTGCCGAAAATCTCCAGCAAGGGTGTCTGGGGAAAACGCCGGGAAGAATCCACCTTGACCACGCTGAAGCGCAAGGTATCCGGCTCGGCTACAGTTACCGTATCCAAGCTGGCCACCCATGCCGCAAAACCACGCCTCCCGCCTTCCAATCCGGCCCATTCCGGAACCGGAATCCGCAACGAGACGGTCTCCCCTGCCTGCAAAGGCGAAAGGAATTCCCGGCTGAAAGGCGCAGGCTGCCCGCCGTCTATGGCGTAATAACCGCTGCAACGGGAAAAGGCCTGCGTGGAAGCGTTCGTCAGCTCCAAAGCCATGGAATATTCCTCTTCCAGACTGTAGGTTTCACCCTGGTAACGAAGCGACGCATCGGCCGAATCGGAATAAGCCGCCAGCATGACATCGTCCACATACCAGAGATAGTCGGCCGAGACAGGGTCGGAATTGCACAGGAAGAAAGCGATCTGTACCGTTTTTCCCGCCAAGGAATCGGGCAAAGCCATCCGGATCTTTTCCACCTCGGTAGTCTGCAAGCCGCTCACGGACGTGCGCTTGGCGTAAAGGCATGTCCACGACCCTCCTTCTTCACGGACTTCGATACCGAAGTTCCGCTTGTTGGAAGATTTGGAAGAAAAATAGAAGGATTTGAAAACCAATAGATTTTCCTTTTCGCCCAACAAAACGGGAGAGGTGGCCAGGCGGACGGTGTCATTTATCTTGGGCAAACCCAGATCCGCTCCGCAACCCATCACCAATTCAGGGGCCGCCCCACCGGCATTGGCCGAAGGGACCACCATGAAATGTGCCGTATCGCTTTCCGGCCCGGACCATGCGCCGGCAAAAAGGCTGAACGCGGAAAAGTCCTCGGAAAGGTAGACATCTTGCCCCATGCCGGACGGGAAGCATGCCGCCAGCATGCCTCCCGCCAACAGGGCCGTCATCCGTTTGCTCAATGCCGCCTTCATCCTTCAAATCCTCCTATTGTTCCTTGTTTCAAAAATTACAGTCCACCGCCTCAAAGCTTCACCACTTTCTTCACGCAGAAAGCACCGTCCTTGGCAAAGCGGACAAAATAGACTCCGGGACGCAAGCCGGACACATCGATGATTTGCTCGTTGGCCAGCTTGGCGACCAAACGCCCGCTCATGTCAAAGATCCAAGCCTCGTCATAGTCCCCTTGCACGTTCACATTCTCCGTGGCCGGGTTGGGGTAAAGCCGGATCCGCGAAGCCAGGGCGGCATCCTCGTTGGCGATGATGGAGGGATCGACCATGAATTCCACCGTCTTCATCTGGCTCTTGCCCGTCTGGTATACCGATACCACACCCGCCGTGTGCGTGCCGTCGGAAAGGTCGTCGAAGTTGTAGGTCAGGACACCTTCCACGGTAGCCACCTGCGTACCATCCAAATAGATTTCGTAATGCAGGGCACGGGAATTATCGGGACGTTCAGCCGAAGGCTCCGGTCCGATATAGAGGTCGTCCAGCATCAGGAAGTAGGAATCTTCCCCTTGGGAAATGACATGGATGGTCACATAACGGGCCTCGGCCGGTATCGTGTACGAATACTGGTACCAAGCACCGGGAATGACCAGTTCGTCTTCCAGCCAAGTGAAAGCCGAGGGCTCGGTCGTGGTGGTGGAATAGCCCACCTGGATCGTCTCGGCCAAAGATTCCATACCGCTCACGGCCCAGAAAGAGAACACATAAGGAGTCTCGAAATGCAGTTCGGGCGAGAAAATCCAGTCATCCTTCTGCACCGGGTTCTCTACATCCAGGTTGCGCATGTTCATCAAGGCGCGGCGTCCGCTATGGCTGGTGTTGAGAGAGGTGTAAATGGCCGGCGTGGTCTCGTAAGGGTTCATGACAATAAAGGCGTGCGGCTCGTAGATGCCGGGCCAGTCAATGACATCCTGCCCGATGACCATGCCGTAGGTCTCCGCGCCGTCCCCGTCAAGGTAAGTCCAGCCGAACTCGCCTTCGGGATTGATTTCAAAGTCAGGCATGGCTTCGCAATCTTCCGATACGGTTTCATCCACGTTCCAGAAGAGGGTCTTGTCACGGTAATCGGTAGACGAAGTCTCCACATAGAGCGAATAAGGATCCACGATGCGTTCCTTGATTTCGTAAGTCTGGGTGGTGTAGGCGTTTTCAGTACTGAAATCAACTTCTTCTTCCACACCATCGAAAAGACTCTTGGAAATGCTCAAGCTATAGGTACCTTTCCATACGGAATCGAACACAAGCCGCCCGTCGGTGCCGAAAGTACCTTGATACGTGTATTCGGGGAACTCGGTATTGGTCAAGCTGGCCACCGCACCCTCGATCTCATCCGGAGTAGTGTTGGTCTTGGCCAGGACGGTCACTTCCGTGATCATGTCTTTGCCGACCACGTTCGAGAACACGGCTTCCGCTTCATCCTCGCCATAAACGTTGGCCAAGGCGTAAAGGTAACCGCCGCGTTCCAAGGAAGACCAGTCTTCATCGCGGTAGGATTCCACGCCGCGCAAGCCTTCAGCCACCTGTGTCCAACTGTCCCTGTTCTCTTCCTGGCCTTGCGCCAGACGGTAGATGTTATAGATATCCAGATTGTCTTCCGCCGCCTTGGCTTGCTTGCCCTGTTCCTGCTCAGGAACACCGATGGCACGGATCATGAGGTTCTGCAGGATACCCCAGTCTTCCAAAGTGGCCAGGCTGCCCACATTGGACCAGTCCGTGGTCACCCCGTGGCGCTGGGTCTGGAAAGGATAGTCGGGATCGGTCCCGTTGTCCACGCCGATAGCAATGTTTCCTTCCGAAGAACCGATCATAATCATGCAGCCCGCAGTTATCTCCACGGGATAGTCCAGGACATACTCGCTCCACTGGTCGTCGGTGCTGGGCACCCCTTCCTTGCGGAAGAGCAAAGCACCGAAGCCCCGGCCCGGATTCGGATCCACCGCGTAGATGGAAATGTCGGCGGTCGTGTGGTTCATGGTCCCGCCTTCGCTCGACATCCACCATTTCACCGAACGGAGTTCCATCGGCTGGTAGTAAATAGTACCGAAAGCAGCCTCCGTGTACAGGATACCCGAAGCGGAGTCGTTGCGCAACTGAGCCGCACCGGCAAACGTCCCGTTGTCATAACGGAATTCCTGCATGTCTTCCGCCTTCTCCCACTGCAACAGCATGTTTTCCCCTTCGGGCGTAGCCGTGAAATTTTCGGCCGAAATCCGGAGGAAAGGCAGACTAAGGTCTTTTGAACGAGTTTCCAAAGCCATGGATACCGTATCCCGGACAGTCTGGTAACGGCTCTTGAAGAATACCATGGAATATGCCCCATCGTGACGGTAGACATCCTCTATCGTATACCGGCCATCCGCTCCGGTCTGGGCTGAATAGGTCTGGTATCCGGTCATATAAACGGAAACGCCCGGTACGGGGTCGCCGTATTCGTCTTCCACCAGACCGCTCAAAGTCAAGAGCTGGCGGGATTGCATCGTGACATCCCGGACAACAGGCTGCAAAGCTTCCACCGAAATGCTTTCCGAATGGTCTTCATAACCGAAATACGAGAAGACCAAAGTATAGGAGGCCTCATCGAGGTATCCCAAATCGTACTGTCCTTCCGCGTTGGTATAAACCGTGTCGCGGTAGGATGCATCGGCAGCGGCGACCGCCACGCACACCCCTTCCAAGGGATTGCCGGCCTCATCTTCCACCGTCCCGGTCACCGGCGCGTCAATCACATAGTCCAGTATCACGTTGTCGACCTGGATGCCGGATTGGTTACGGGGCGATGTAGCGCGGAAAGCAATCGTGTAAAGGCCTTCCCCGGCTGGCTCGGCTACCGGCAAAGCAACCCGCATGGTCTGGAATTCATACCGGGTATTGAAGTCCTCATAAGCCTGCATGAGGGTTTCCGTGCCGTCCTCGGCTATCAGCAGGACTTCCATGTCCTCCGAGGTGGAAGCATCGCCGGTGCTTGCCAAGTCGAAACGCAGGCGGTAATGTTCCCCGGCCACCCGGCGGAAAGGAGCCGAATAAGCGTAATCGTTCCCGTCGCTGTTGGTGGAACGTCCGTAATGCAAGTACCCTTGCGTGCCTTCCATGCCTTCGTTCAGGTGATGTTCCCACGTAACACCGTCAGGAATAGGGGTATTGGCATCCACCAATTCCCAAAGGAAACCTTCGGCAGCCGTGTTGAAGGAGCAGACATAGGGCAAAGCCAAAGCGATCCCCACCCGTGCGCCTTCGCTTTCGACGGCCTGACCGCGCCCCTTGAAGGAATAGCTGCGAACGGTATACCAATAATAGTTGCACCCCTGACTCAAAGTCTCGGTAAAAGTGGTCTCCTGCAAACGGGAAGCCACCACGGTTTCATCCGGGTAACGGACTACCTCGTAATACACGGAGCCGGGATTGAACCAGCCGCCGTTCAAACCTTCGGTCGGAGCGTTCCACGTCAAAGTCACCACCGAGTCGTCGGCCACTTCCATCCTGAGGTTGGAAACCGGACCGGGGATATCCTCGCCCACGGTTGCAGCGCAGCAGGTGGAAAAGCCCGCACCCGCATCGTTGTAAGCCACTACGCGATAACCTACCACATCTTCATCCTGCAAGGCGGCATAGTCTTCATCAATCCAAGTAATGGATTGCCCGGGCGTGGCATCCGTGATGGTATGCACCAACTCGTAATCGCGGTAAATCTCAATCTTGCTGATGGAGGACAAAGTCTGGGAAAGGGCGGCATATCCCGTAGGAGCCGTAAAGGAAAGTTCCACCGAAGTACCTGCACCATCTTCCCGCACAGTGGTTGCTACCAGGTTATCCACGGCATCGGGCGCAGCCGCTCCGCCGCAAGGTGTCGAAGCGTAGAGACCAGTGATTTCAACACCCACGGACACAGGTCCCAAATCCTCCATTTGGCCGGTCTGCATGTCGATCCGAGCCAAATAATCCCCGTTCAGGGAAGAAACCGCCCAATAGCAAACCCCATCCGTCAAGTCGATGTCCATGCTCTGGATATAATTTCCCGGACTCGGTTCACCCGTGAATCCTATGGGTTCGACCACGCCTGTCTGTTTCTGCAACTTCACGAACCAGCCATGCATGGTCACCGCGTAAAGCTGCCCCTTGATATCCGCAGCCAACGCCACCAAGGAGCTGTCGCAATGCGTCACGAAAGTCGGCTGCCCTGTGGTCAGGTTCACGGAATACAAATCCGTCACCGCGTTCTCCCGGACAAGAGCGAACATGGTCTTCGTGCTGTAGTCGTAAGTCATATCGATATACGACACTTGCATATTTTCAATATTGGCCAACACGGTTTCCGACCACGTGGCCGTATTGAAACGGCTCCAAGTCTGCACATCATAACTGCTTATACCCACGCTCGCCATCTGGCCGTACATGATGCCATCCACCACAGCCGCACCGAGAGGAGCCCAGTCATGGGACACTTCAATTACCCAGTCTTCATCGGGATTTTCAGGAGAGAACGAGGCCAAGCCCCAATCAGGCACGGCATTATAGCTCGCCAGGAACCAGCCGTAGAGCCGTCCATCCCTCAATTTCGGGGAAACCGAGCGGGGAGTCTGCAACGGAGCTGCCACGGTCGGATTGTCCATCCGCCCCTTGCTTTCCGGTTTTGCCTCCTGGGCCTGCACCCGGCACGTCCCCAGCAAAACAATCGATAGCAAAATGTTTGCAATATTTTTCATTGGTTCTGAAAATATTATTCAATAAAATAAAAACGAAAAAACTCAAATCACACCATACGTCTTGTCCAGACTGTTCATGCAGAAAATCCGGTTCCCGCACCAAAAGAACCGCCCGCCACCCTGTGCCGTTCCAAAGACCAAAGCCGCTGCTATCATAAAATAGCCCGTCTGTCTTACTTTCTTCCTAATAATTTCACTAAAACAAGAATCCGCATAATCAACATATCCTTCCACCGCCCTATATTTCCCAATCAATAGGTAGCGACAGAATCCATGCCGTCATGCACAAGCATACTGAAGCCTTCTTCCGGTGAAACCTTCTGCCACGAACAATGATTCAGTGGCTGACCCAAAAGCTTGCCCTTCGACAGAAAATCCTCAATGGGGCAAATCAAAGAAAATGCACTCTGGCATGGATTCTCCTCGGGAATGTTGGCTTTTGGGTCAAGCCTCTGTGAAGAATGATGCGAAACTCTGCTCTTCACCAATTAGCGGACAACAACTTTCTTGACCAGGCTGCCGTCTTCGGTATAGACCTTGACGAAATAAACGCCCGACTGGAAAGCCGAAGTCTCGATGAGGCAACGGTCACCGCCCACGGTCTGGTTGCTGTAAACCACGCGGCCATCGAGCGAATACATTTCCACTTTCCGGATGTCCTTGACGGAAGCCACGTTCACATAATCATCGGCCGGATTGGGATAAACCGCCACCGAAGAAGGATCGACAAGCGGCTGGCCTTCATTGGCCGTTTCCCAAGTCACCTGGATATCGTCCACACCGGTAGCAATGGAATTCATGCCTGAAACCAGCTTGATCCCGATATAAACTTCTCCTGCCGTATAACCTTCGTCTGCCAAATCCACGGTATGGCGTGCCCACTCACCTTGTCCGGCATAACCGGAATAAAGAAGATCCGTGAAGTCGGACACATTGTTGCCCGTGGTGGAAACATAGACCTGCACTTCGGTAGGGGTCAGCGTTATCACCGGAGTCAAGCTTACAGCGTTCTGATGGGAATAGAAAGTCAGTACATCGCTGCCATGCATGGACAAAGCCGGGGAAACAATCCAGTCTTCGCCGGTTCCCTCTATGGCCGGGGAAATGCTCAACGCGAACTTCCCGCTGTGGGATTGGATATAGTTATCATCGCTTTCCGTCACAATGAACGCCATGGGAGCATAGGGCGTGGTCGGCAAGCCCAACTGGGCGTTATACCAAACCACCAAGCTGTCCTGATCAATGAAACGCCATTGAGGATTGAGATAACGCATGGCATAGGTATCGCAGGAATCAAAATTCATCACATAGGGGTCGAGAGCGGTTTCCGTCTCCACGATGACCCGGGCCGTGTCGTTAGCGTGCTGCAAATCGTTCTCCAACGACGTGTACACCACGATTTCATGCTGCCCTACCTGCGACAAATCGGCCGTGAACTGCACCGAAACACTGGAAGAGAGCGGCAAAGAGGCCACCGTGACCGGCGAAAGCTCTTCACCGTCAACCCGGCAGTACACAGTCATGTCCGTGACAGCGGTCGGTCCCACGTTGGTCAAGGTAGCTTCAATGCTTTCCGCTTTGGAGAACACGGCCGATCCGGCAGGCGCATCGATGCTGCGGACCATCACATCCTGAGTCCCCACGTTGACAGCGTTGTGGCCGAAGTTGGCCCGGATGTACGCATTTCCAATCGAAGAACCGCCGGCTTCAGGAACAGACAACCCGATACCGTAAGCATTGGCCAGCACCGTCATGGTCCTTGCATCGGAATAATAGTTATCCGTGGCAATGGAAAGGACATCGAGCGAAGTCTGCTGCATCAAGGAGAATGCGAAAACCCCGGCAGGCAACAGCATGGGAGGAACATCGATGGTCATGATGGTATCCCGGCCCAACGGACGCGAGAACGAGGTCTCGTAATAATGGGTTCCCAAGTAGCCATACTCTCCGCGCTCGAAGTCCACCGTGCTTATCTTGAAATCGAAAACAGGATCCTCTGTCAGGTACGTATCCGAAGCGGAACCATTGAAAGCGAAAGTCACGGAGGTAATCGTATCACGTTCGGTCAAATAAACAAGATTGGTGTACCCGGCATTGTTGTTCATCACGAACACGCCGTTCCCAATGCCGCTGCAACGGTCCACGCCCCATACGGAGTCTGTCTTGATGAAGGATACCGTCTGCCTGTCATTGGCGGCATACGAGTCCGTGTTGCCATTGGTCAGCACCACGGATGCCTCGAGGGAAGTTTCCACATCCAAAGGAACGGACACATAGGACGGGATGAGGAGTTCCAAATCGACCGTAATCGTGGAGTCCTGGTCGATGGTGAATTCAGCGGACTCGCCGCACGGCGCGCCGGACAATGTGAATGCCACCTTCCCGGTCTGCTCCCCGACACCCATATTGGCCACCCGGGCCGTAAAAGGAAGGGATTGTCCCAGATGGTCGGCCGGCACACGGTATGCCAAGGCATCGCTCTCCAGAGCTTCCAGGCTCAAATCGGGAGCAGCCTCGTCCAAGAACATGGAAACGAACTGGAACCGCTTCACATACGCGTCGGAAGCATCCTGCGTGGTATTGATCATGGCAATCTGATAATCACCCTCTTCATCTACCGTAAAACGGAAGAACTTGGTATTGCCCGAGGTCCAATTGGTCGAATTATACAGTCCTTCCTCCCTATAAAGCAAATTCCACTGCGAAGCATCCGGCTCCATGGCTTCCGAACCCAAACGTATTTCATAGTCTTCCCTCGACTCGTAGGCTCCATCCCAAGTGTTCAGATAACCAGCCAGGACATTGTAACGGAACACATAATCGCCTGCTGCCAGATGGATGCAGGTGGACACCAAAGCCGCACCGGCCTCCCTGGCAATGTAAGCCGTACCATCGTAAGTCCATGCTTCAGGGTCGGAGCATGACCAATTGATGGCATCTTCCTCGCCCGACACTCCGAAAAAGCTGAATTCCACCGGCAAGGTCAAGGGCTGCACATGGCTTGTCGTGGCCGACGCATAGTTGTCGGCATAATTTTCTTCCGCATTATAATCTTCAGAAGGCAACAAGGAAACCACACCGTCTACCCGGTAGTCCCCTTCCTCGGAGAAATCCGCCCGTTGGGAGAAGGTCATCGTACGCACCTCTCCGGCAAAAACATCATCGCGAATGGTATCGTACAATGTCGTGACATGCTCCGACCCCCTATAGACATCGGCCTGGCAGACGATTCCCTGAACCCGGCAAAGGGTATTGGTAATCGTCATCGAAATTTCTTCTTCCCCAAGGTTGCAGCCCAACGCCGGCAATGTCACGGAAGAAAGGATGATATCGGGTGTCAAGTCCGGCTCGCCGGGAAGGACGGCGAACTCGTCAAACGACAACCAGTCCCCTGCATCGGCCGTGAAATTAGGCTCATTTAAACGGACACCGAAATACAAATCGGTTGCCTCATCCATGTGAAGCGCTTCGGTCATGAACGTCATCCAATCGGAGGAAACCTCGCATTTGAGGACACCCAGCCGTTGCCAGCCGGAACCATCATTGCCCACATCCGGCGTGGTCCCGTACCACACTTCCATGGTCAAAGTCGTGGCTCCCAGCACACGCCTCATGGAAAACTGGGCATAGGCATCGCCTTCTACCGTGACAGGCTTTTTCATGATAAGCCAGTCGTTGATGGTCCGGTTGGAGGACTCCAGGTTCACCCGGAGATAACCGTCCGTATGGTACTCACTCGTATTGGCATCGGGCAAGAAGCTGACGATTCCTCCCCTCGCATCCGATTCGCTCCCATCACTCCATCCCGGTGCGCCAGTCCAAGTGCGGCCGTTCCCGTCCCCGTCACGGAGTTCCCAGTTTTCAAGCACGTTACGGTAAAAGTTAGGATCCGTTTGCACAAGGCTTGGATCATCCAAGGTCTCCTGCGTGGGATGGTCTTCTTGCGGAGAGTTCCTTATGTTGAAATGCTCCTCGTAGGGAAGTGTCCAGGCATCGTCCTGTGCATGGACAAATTCAAAAAGGGAAAAGGCTGCCACAGCCATCATCATTCCCAAGATTCTTTTCATGTTGAATTGGTTATTGGTTTTGTCTTTAATGGTTTCTTTAATTTACCCCATAAGGGAAATGCATTCCCCAATCTATGAAGACACTCTTGCCTCCCAATGGCCGTCCCGAACGTAAATCCGTAATGGACAAGGGTTCTTTCTTACATTGCCTCCGCTTCCATTCCCATTCGGCCCGCTATTTACTTTTTTTCCTCAAGGTGCTTGTGCAGGTGATATGGAAGGTTTCTGTTGCTTATGGCAATAGACTTCATTGAGGGACGGTTTTATCGCTTGATGATGGAGTTTTTCACCCCTTTCAAAAAAGCAAATCCTGAACCGTTTTGCAAAAATACAACATTTTTACAATAGAAAAATGTTTTATTCACATTTTTTCCACCGATTTGTCGAGAAGAAAGAAGATCTCATAAGAAATTGAACCTATACCGGCCATGTTCTGCCGCAGGGTCGCGCTTGCTGTAAATGCTTCCGTCCAGATTCACACAAAGCCTCACCATCTGCTGCGTGCCAAAACGCGAACCTTGCAAATGGAACACGAAAGCAGCCTTGGCTTCCACGAAATCATTTTTGAAGAATTCCACGTACCATTCGCTCTGCAGGTAGGATTTGGCTCGCAGCATAGGGTTCCCCCAATAGGTGTTCGCCCAGACATCCGTCGGCACCGTGTAACGCTCCTGGCCGTAATAATACAGCGTCCGCGTCCCCACTCGCCAGTACTGCGCATGCAAATCCAGCACAAACCCCATCGGCATCGAGACCGGCGTGGCATGATCCCGCTTGCATTCGTACCCCAGCATGAACGATGCCGAGAAGCGCATCTTCTCCAAACGCCGCGCATAACCCGAAAAATCAAACCCGATGCCGACTTGCCCCTGCCCGTTGTCATGCACCACGCCATCGCCGGAAACAGGACGCGTATTGGCATAATGGTAATAATAACCCAATAAAGAAACAAAGAACCATTTGAAACGCTGCTCCCCGCTCAATCCCACAAAGAAAGCCTCACGCACCGTCTTCGAGCGAGCGCCCGTCCAATCCAGCCATAGGTTCACAAACTGCGAACGCCCCGTGAACTGGTAGAAAAGCCCCGTCATATTGGGCCGGAAATACTGGAAAGAATCCCGTATATATATATTGGTATAGTTGTCCAGCAAACCCTGGCGGGGGAAGGCCCCGAACAAGAACTTGTGACGCGGGTTCTCGTACTGGAAATATCCCGTGAAATAAACCTTGTCGAGATACTTGGGCGAACCGAAAGAAGTGAGCAGGTGCGTGCCCACGAACAAGCCGAAGTCCTTGTACTTAAGCCCCACCTCCGGCGAGAACCTTATCCCGAACATAGTCTGCGAAAGTACCCCGTCCTCCATCTTGGAATACTCCCCGTTGTCAAAAAAGCCAAAAGCCCCCGCCTTCCATTCAAAAGACTGCGCGTCCGCCCGGCCTGACGCAATCAGCAGCCAAGCTAAAACAATCCAACACAACCAGCCCGAACCTACAGATGCAAAACGTCTCATAAGCCCCGATAGTATATCTTCAAAAATACATGCCCTCGCAAGCGATTTTAACGCCATTGCCCGACCAACCCCTGCAAACTTGCAAAAATACAACAAAAAAGCGGTGCGCCAACGGAATCAATTCCTTGGCACACCGCCTGAAAAGGCAGAAAAGACTATCCAACCACCAACTTGGCCGTTCCTGCAGCCGGCGCAGGGTGTTGCTGCGCCGGCGGTGTGTTCTTCCCGATGGGTTCGAAAAAAAATCCCGGAAAACTACTTGCCGTAATGCTGGTAGAAAGTGGCGATGGTTTCGATGCCTCGGAAGAAGTTCTGCAGGAGGTAGCTTTCGTTGGGGGAATGAATCGCGTCGGCTTCGAGGCCGAATCCCATCAGGAGGGACTTGATGCCGAGGACTTGCTCGAAGGTGGCGATGATGGGGATGCTGCCACCGCTGCGAGTGGGAATAGGCAGCTTGCCGTACACGTCCATGTAGGCTTGCTCGGCGGCTTTGTAGGCATCGGAAGCGAGGTCGGCGCCGTATGCGGATCCGCCGTGCAGGAGCTTCACTTCCACTTTGACGCTCTTGGGGGCGCGGGCTTTGAGGGCATCGGCCACGAGCTGGCCTATCTTTTCCCAGTTTTGGTTGGGAACAAGGCGCATGCTGATCTTGGCATGGGCGGTGGAGGGAAGGACGGTCTTGGCTCCTTCTCCGGTATAACCGCTCCACATCCCGTTCACGTCCAAGGAGGGACGGATGCCGGTGCGTTCCAAGGTGGTATAGCCTTTCTCGCCGCTCACTTCTTCTATGTCGAGGGCTTTCTTGTATTCTTCTTCGCTGAAGGGGGCTTTGGCCATGGCGGCACGCTCTTCCTGGGAGATCTCCAGCACATCGTCGTAGAAGCCGGGAACAGTGACGTGACCGTTCTCGTCGATAAGGTCGGCGATAAGCTTGGCCAGGACATTGGCGGGATTGGCCACAGCACCGCCGAAAAGGCCGGAATGGAGATCCTTGTTGGGGCCGGTGACGCTGACTTCGATATAGCTCAGGCCGCGAAGCCCTACGGTGACGGAGGGAATTTCAGGGGCAATCATCGAGGTGTCGGAAACCAGAATCACGTCGGCTTTGAGCATTTCCTTGTGGTCGGCGCACCATTTGCCTAAAGAGGGGGAACCGATTTCTTCCTCGCCTTCGAGCATGAACTTGACGTTGCATGGAAGGCAGTTTTCCTTGACCATGTATTCGAAGGCTTTGGCGTGCATGAAGGACTGGCCTTTATCGTCGTTGGCGCCCCGGGCATAGAGACGGTCGCCGATGATCTGGGGTTCGAAGGGTTGGGTCTTCCAGAGTTCGAGGGGATCGACGGGCATCACGTCGTAATGGCCATAGACGAGGACGGTCTTGGCTTTTGGGTCGATGATTTTTTCTCCATAGACCACGGGGTTGCCTTGGGTGGGCATCACTTCGGCCTTGTCGGCACCGGCTTTGAGAATCTGATCTCTCCAGTATTCGGCGGCACGCTGCATATCGGGTTTATGGGCGGCCTCGGAACTGATGGAGGGTATCCTGATCAGTCCGTAGAGTTCTTCCAGGAAACGGTCTTTGTTGGCCTGGATGTAATCTTTGATAGGTGTCATAATTTATTGGTATTATTTATTGCATTTTCCGTGGGGCTGTCAATGAGGGTGCACAATACTTTCCTCGCTTTCAGATGGACATGTATGCAGCTGTGAACCAAGCCTTGAAAACAGGATCGGCCAATACATGGATTTTCCCATCCACATCAACCAATTCCTTTTCTATCAATGACTTCCTGATTCTTGTAATATTGGATTTAGATCCTAAGTCGTAGGTTTCCAATACTTTTTTCGAACTAAATCCTGTCTGAACTCCAGCACATAAAGCTTTGATGAAATTGAGCTGGTATGAGGTCATGCCTTCTATCTGCTGCATGAACAAGGCTGAATTTTGGGCTATCAAAGCACTCATTCCGTTATCAATATCCTGCATTTTTGTTTCTTTTTCGGTTTCAAGAAGAACATTCCATGCTAATTGCTGCACATAGGAGGACTGGTTATCCACCTTCTGGCACAACAGGCTTGCCATTTCGGCTGAAATGGACTTGCCGCTCAATACAAAACGGGACTGAATGTAGGAAACCCAATCCGATGTCGAAATTTTCCCGAGATACAGCATGTCTCCGAATTGGTAAAAAGGCATCCGTTTATTAGAGAACAGATTTTCCATCATATGCTTCTTACTGCCAAGAAAACAATAGGAGACATGTTGCTGATGTTGCCATACGGAACGAATGCGGCGCTGAAGCAATAACGAGGATGGCATCTCTCCTATTTGCTGGAATTCATCTATGCAGACCACAATGTGAATTCCTCTCCGCTGCCCTATCCGCTCGGGAAGGTTCAAAATATATTCGGCATCATTTTTTTGCGGCTTCAAACCCAATGAAAAAGCGTATTCCGTGGCCATATCGGGACTAATGGAAATCTTTGGGGCAAGCCTGCCCAAAAAGTCCTTGGCTGCATCTACGACTTGTTCAACCTTGGTAGATAATGATTTGAGGATATGTGTGGCAAAACGGTCATAAAAATCAGATTCGTCCCGACAGTCGTATATATCCATATAGACTACTTTGATATTCATGGAGACACCTCCGGTCGGGGAATTACCGCCATCCTGTGCAAGGCGGTCTTTCGAATCCATTATTTCTTTGACTTTCTTGACCAAAGAGGTTTTTCCCATCCGCCGTGGAGAAATCAATATGGTGTTGATGCCGTTTTCAAAATTAGCTTTTATACGCCGGGTTTCTTCTACTCTGTCGGTGAAATTTTCTCCGGACACCGAAACTCCGAACATAAATGTCCTGCTCATCTTCAATACTTGGTTATGAATCCATATATGAACCGTTGAACACAGAGTGCCTCAACATAGCATCTTTGATTGCTTCGCCACGAAGATAGAGAAAAAAAACTTGGTACACAAACTTGTGGACCACAAGTTTGTGTACCAAGAGCGAAATTCTTTATATTTCTATGAAAATCATTTCGTTTTAGGATTTTGTTCTAATGCCGACAAGCTCGTCCTGCGCGGCAGGCGTTTCAGTGGGCGGGGCGGTCAGGTGCCGGGACGAAGCAAGTTGTTGGCAAACTTCAACGCCGTCAAGAATATACGGATGACAGTATATTTGCCGGACGAAGCAAGTTATTGGCAAGCTCCGGCTCTCAGTTCCGGAATCCGGAGGCCGGGGCGGCCAAATGCTGGGGGCGGAGCAGGTCGTTGACGGTCTTGACGGGCGTGAAGACGGTCTGAGGCACTTCCACGAAAAGGGTAATCCAATGCGCCATCGCGCCGTTCCAGAGGCCGGGCAGCTCCATGGCCTTGATATCGGTGCCTTTGACGGACTTCCGGGAAATGAAGGCGGTCTTGGGGTCGACAAAATCGGGCAAGTTGAACTTTTCGTGCCGGTAGTCGCAGAGGCTGCAAACCAAATCCACCGGGTTGAAGAACTCGGAGGTATTGAAAATTTCCTTCTGCTTGGCATCGCCCATATCTACTTGCGAGGATTCCACAATCTGCAAGGAAGGCGCTTTCTGCCCTTGGCCGAGCACCCAGAAGGGGCCACCGCCGGGTTCGCCGGTGTTCTTGACTACGCCGCAGACGCGGATGGGACGGTTCAGGGCTTGGCGGAACCATTCCAATTGCTGTTCCGGGCTTTGAGAATCCAGGTCTTCGGGCAGTGCCATGCAGAGTTTCTGGGTTGCAAAGTCTTTGAGCTCCTGAAAGTAGGCTTGATTGGGGCGATGGTCTCCAGCTGCATGAGATCTTTGGTCGGCTCCGGCAGAGGGAGAGGAAGAGGTCTCGCCGGACAAAAAAGAATCCATTTCGCGGAGTTTCTGAAAAACGGCTTCGCGGCTCTGGATCAGGATGCCGGCCAGAAGCTCCTTATAAGTAATGGTATCCTGGCGAAGGGCATCGTAAGTAACATTGTCTATGTTCTTGATGAAGACGATATCGGCCTGAATCTCGTTCAGGTTTTCAATCAACGCGCCATGGCCGCCGGGGCGGAAGACCATCCGGCCGTCTTCATCGCGGAAAATCTCGTCCTGGAGGGTGACAGCCACGGTATCGGTGGAGGGTTTCTGCTCGGAATAGCTGATATCGTATCTTACTTTGTACTGCGACTCGTATTTGGGCAGGACTTGGCTGAGCCGGTTCCGGAATTCCTCGCGGTGCTCGGGCGAAAGGGTGAAATGCAGATGGCATACGCCTTGGGTGCTGGCGTAGAGCGCGGCTTCGACCAAATGCTCTTCCAATGACATCCGTGGCCCGTCGGGATAGTTGTGGAAGAGCAGCAGGGCTTTGGGAAGCTTGCCGTACCTCAGCCCTTGCGGGTTTTCGAGCAAGGTATCAAGGATGCAGAAATATTCTTTGTTGATGAGGCTGGAGGCCACGCTTTTGCCGTAAATCTTGTTCAAGGCGTTTTCTAATTCTTCGTAGAAGGCGAAGTCGGGCAGACGGTCGAAAAATTCCTGCACATCGGGCTTGAGTTCGATGTTTTCCGGGGCTTTGTCCTGATGGGTGGCATTACGGTAGTCCTTGAGGCTTTCGTAACAGGCGTAAAGGTTCTTGAACATCCGGGTGGCGGCACCGGAAGCCGGCACAAATTTGAGAATCTTGTTGTTGGCGGCTTCTTCCCGGTAGAGCTTGCGGTAATGCTCTTGCTCCTGGGAGCTGGGGCTCAGCACGCCATGTCCTTTGAGGGCGGGAGCCACAAGGCGGGCAAAGGGGAAGCCGGTCTTGAAGTCGCGAAGCTGCTGCTGGAGCTTTTCCTGGGTGATGCCTTTCTGCTGCAATTGCTGGAGGTCGTTGGCTGTGAGAATGTCCATATTATGTAGGTTTTGTTGTCGTTTTCAGGAATCATGGCTGCCGGCAAAGCTTTGCCAAAGGTATAAACAGTCAAAGATAGTGAAAGTCGAGAGCAGAGACAACGAGCTTGCTCGATTGTCTCTGCCGAGACGTAGCCAATCTTCGATGCAATCAAAGATAGCGAATGTTTTCCAACTGGCCTACAGATTGCCTTTAGACGGAATGATTTTGCCTGACGGCTGCTGCTTTTTTCTTTTTTGCTGCTACGTTTTTCTTTTTTGAATGAAGCTTTCTTTGGAAAAGGCCTTTCTTTGTCTATTAGTGGCTTTGCCGGCAAAAAGCCGCATACTCCGACCGGTACTATTTTTACGTTTTTAACCATATCAACTAACTGCCAAACACTTAAAATCATGAAACAGGGATTAACCAAAGGATTCTTCATGCTGTGCTTAGCGCTGCTTTGCGGATCGGTTTTCGGCATCCCGGCATCGCAAAAGCCTGTCAAAGCCACGCAACCCGATGGCAGCGTGCTGACTATCATTATCAAAGGCGACGAATTCCAGTCTTGGATCACTACCTTGGACGGGTATTCCATCCAACGTAACGCCGAGGGCTATTTCGAATACGTGAAAGCCATCGAGGACAACCAGCCAGTGCTTTCGGGCATTCGGGTGCAAGAAAGCGACCAGCGCAAAGGAAAGGAACGGCGATTCTTGCAGGGCATACCCAAGAACCTGCGTCCCGAACGGGTCATCCCGGAAGGTTTCGCACCGGGACGCTCCTCGCATGGAAACGCGCCGAAAGGGGTCATGGCCGAAGTCCTGTCCTGGCGCAATAATTTTTTCAATTACGGGGAAGACCCTAACAAAATCAATGGCATCCTGGTGCCGGTGAATTTCCCGGATTGCCCGCTGACGTACAGCCAAGGGGCTATCGACAGCATCATGAATGTGCCGGGCTACAACAAAAACGGCGCGAAGGGCAGCGTGCGGGATTACTTCGAGGATATGTCGCAAGGGAAATACCTGTTCCACATGGAGGTGTTGCCACCGTACACGGCATCAAATGGACGCACTTACTATGGCAAATACGGTCCTGAATTGAAAACGGAGGTATACAATTACATCGTGTCCTTATTGGGGGACCACCATTGGGAATACGACATGAACCAAGACGAACACATCGACCACATCAGCATCATCTTTGCCGGCATGGGGCAGGAAACCGACCCCTCGGGCGATGCCGGTCTTATCTGGAGCCATAATGGATACAGCACTTCGTCTTCCGTGAATTACCGATACAGCAATATTTCCTGCATTGCCGAAATAGACAACTTCGACGGGGTGCAAGGCATTGAGACCTATTGCCATGAATTCGGCCATGCTTTGGGCTTGCCCGACTTTTACAACACCGGATCCTCGGCCGTGGAGCAATCGCTTCCCGACCAGCACGAGCTGATGAGTGCCAACACGGCTTCGGGGCATCCGGTGCCGATGAGCGCCTTCTCCCGTTGGATCTTAGGCTGGACCGGCTTGAAAACGATTTCTGCGGAAACCCCGGGAACATATTCCTTGCAGGATATGCTTTTGGAAGAAGCCGCCCTGCGTTATTACACGAAGACACCGGGCGAATTTTTCATTTTGGAGAACCGGACTCCGCTCAATATCTGGCAAGACCGGGAGGATTTAGGGCACGGGCTGCTGATTTTCAAAGTGGATTCGATCATGTATATGCAGGAATTGCAAGATAACACCGTCAATGACTACGAACGCCAAAGTTTCCAATTGCTACGGGCCGACAACGACAATTCGTACAGTTCGCCGCAAGGGGACTATTTTCCCTATGGCGGGCTTTATACGGAATTCACCGACGAGTCAAGCCCGGCATCGCTCTCATACAACGGGCTCAAGACAGAATTGCCTGTTACCGGCATTACCGAAGAGGACAACATCATCCGTTTCACTTTTGTGAGAGAAGGTTCCAGCCTGCTATCCATCACCTCTGCTGCGGCCACAGCCCATGATGGAGAATGGGGGCATTTCATAGTGAAAGGGGAATATCTTGCCACCGAAGGGGTTGAATGCACGGAAGCGGGCATCTGTTACGGCAGGCTGCCCTTGCCGACGGTGAGCGGGAACAAGGCAAGCGTGGAAGACGTAGCTGCAAGCCCTTCTTATGAAGTGCTGCTGGACCTGTCGAGTTTTGCCGAGAACGCTACCGTGTACTACCGGGCGTATGCCGTCGATGATAACGGGAATACCGTGTACGGAGACGTGCACCGGATCCTGATGCCGCAAAAGAGCATCGTGGTAGAAACGGAATACGTGGCCACCACGGGCAATGGAGGCATAACCAAAATAAACGACAAACAGCACCACGTCCATCTGCTGGATATCTCCCGGTTGCCTGAACCTATGGCCATAGTCAATGGCCCGGAAATCGGTATCGGCTGGACTACTTTCATAGGGGAAAACACCCTGCAAGTATCGTCCGATGGGGGAAAGAGCTGGTCTCTGCTGCATCCCGATGGCGTGTTCCTGCAAGCGAAAGGAAGGGTATCAAGCGCTTACCGCCTCCCCGATGCCTCCGATAATTACCTTATCGCGATACGATGCGAATACTTGTCCGATAACGATACTGTCATCATCCGCAGCGGAAGCCCCTACAATTATATCCCTTTGGATTCGACCTTGTATTTTGCCTACGAAGAGGAGGGCGGCAATTATCCCGATAATTGGGGGGACGTGGAGGGTTTCCGAAGCGGTTGGAAAGTCTATTCGGCAAACACCTCCCAGACTTCATTTCCCGTAGCCCGGATCAAACGGATAAACAGCGAACTGCAGTATCTGATTTATGTAAAAACCCAAGATGAAAAGCTGGCCTGGACCGTGGATGGTTCCTGGACTGAAACCCTGTCCTGCCCGAATGGATCATTGAATTACCAATATATCAGCCGACCCGACAGCCGTCCGTCGAGCAAACAAGTGGCCTTGAACTCCATTGTCCCTCTTCCAGTGGATGAATGCGCCCAGATTTTCTGCAATTCCCCGATAGAGGTAGAAGTCACCGACATAGATGCGGATGTACTGTCCAAACCGATAAAGACACGGGCGGTCAACCTCAACACGGTGGAAGTGGAAATCATAAACTGGTGGCAGGATGGAAACGGGATTCCTTTGCTCGGAGAAGAGAGAGGGCTTTGCTGGAGCACGGAAAACACGCCTTCGACCCAGAACAGCATCGTGCTGCCTTCGCAGAACTACGTCATCCAGCCTGTGACCCAACTGCCGGATCAGACTGTCTATTTCTGGACGTATATGAAAAAAGGAGGTGAAATCCGGTATTCGGAAGTTTTGGTCTCGGAAGTGCAGAACGGACAACGTGCCAACCAGATAGAAAACAACGGCTTGAATTCCATTACGCCGATAGGTTTTTCGGCTGACGAGCTTTCGCTCAAAGTCCGGGTGGAATATCCCTCCCAGCTCTTAGAAGGGGCCGTTGCACAAGGCATCTGCCACGACTGGGATGTTCCCGATATAAACACCGCCTCCCAATACCATGAAGGGAATATCGTGGCGGCAGAATACTACGACCTGAGCTATGCATCCGCCGGTTACAGTTTCAACATACGTCCTTTCACCATGAAAGAAGACGGCAGCATCGTTTACGGGGAATACATCGGAATCAACAGCTGCCGTTTAAAAAATCCGCCACTATCTACCAGCAAGAGAGTATTCGCGGCACCCTGCAACCTGATAAGCGAAGCCGCACTTGCTTATCCTGACGGAAGCACCGGCTTCGACTATTGGACGCTAAAGAGGCCTACTCCCTGGGACGGGTTCACTAAACTCAGGTACTATAATGACAAAATATATATGGAAACAAGTGCAGGAGAGTATGTGCTAAGCCCTATCATCGACTTATCGGCCTGCATCAATCCCACTCTCAACCTGCGGTGTTACAATGACACGTATTCCGAGGAGGCGCGTTCCCGACTAGTCGTCTCGACCATCCATGCCGTGAACGGACAGAAACATATCCTGGATACGTTACATATCACCGGCTCTTACAATAACAAGGAGCTGTTCCAAGTAAGCTTGGAAGAGAACATGGGGGACTCCGTCTACCTCTGCCTTGAAAAGCTGAACTCGGGCATCCTCCATTTCATTGAAATGGAGGTAGCCGACCAGCTTGCCCCGCAGATTGCCTCTCTGCCTTCCACCGATGATGGCGACACGGTTTACCTGCATGGCAAGCTGCAAACTTCCGAACTGATTCCGGAAGCTACCGAATACGGTTTCATTTATTCCCATTACGGGGACCCGTTGACCGGCATGGAGAACCAAAGCTGGGAGTACTGGCGCATTCCCGGAGAGGGAACAGATGCCGAGGGGAATTTCTCGGCAAGTTTTGAACACGAGTACCTGGATTATATCTACGCCCGGGCTTACGCTACCAATGCCAACGGGACATCTTACGGGGATTGCATGAGCTTGCTGCACTGCGGCGAGTATATCCTGCACGGGGAATCGTTGCCGATAGACGACCCCAAATACGGCACGGCTTACAATATGGATGGGAGCAGCACGAGAATCACCCCGTCCTATTCCTGTCCCGGCAATACGGCTGGCGAAACCGTGGTCAAGACAGGCATCCTGCAATTGACCTATCCGCCGACCTTGAACAAAATCCACGCCTTTGTGGAATGGGACGTATCTCTTCTTTCAGAGGATCCGGCAGCAGAAGACCCGGAAAACCTTATCATGCCCTACTTCCAAGCCAGATACCGTACCGAGGGCTCTTCCGAATGGCTCGACCTGCCGGCCGGCTACGAATTGCGACATGATGCCAACCATACGATAATCGGCGGAGAGGTGGCGGTGTTCCAGCTCGAAGCCGATCTTCCGAGGAACTACGCGCAGATGGAATTCCGTTTCGTGGACAATCCGGGATGGGATTTCGGAATCAAGACCATCTCCTATTCGGAATCGGACGAAGTGGACAATTTCGTGGCCGTGCCCTCGATAAGCAACCTGAGCGTGGAGGATGGCCATATCGCGCTCTACTGGGGCATTGACAGCTGGGACAATGTGGAATCCGTCCGGATTTACCGGGAAGGCAACACGGTTGGAACCTGGGATATGGTAGAGGAAATATATTCCGGCGAAAGCAATCCTGTTTTGAACCTTTTTGTGGACAATACCTCGACACCTGCTACGCGAGCTTATACTTACGAAGTCCGTTCGGTGAACAACGAGGGGGACGAGTTTGCCTCCAGCAGGCATCGCTCCATGCACCTGACCATCAACAAGGGTATCCAGAATCAATGGAACCTGATGTGGAACTATTACGAGGGCCGGGAGGTGAGCGCGGTACGAATCTACCGGGGAAGCGATGCCGGTTCGCTGGAAATGATCGACCAGATTGCCGGGAATACGAATTCCTACACGGACGTAAACGCGCCCGAAGGGGATGTGTACTACCAGATTGAAACGCTTTTTGCCAGTCAGCAAGCCCTTGCAAAAGGCTCGGGGAATCTGGTTCGGGATGCAGATGCTGGAATTAAAGAGGAGGCTTACGACATATCCCGTTCCAACATTGCCACGAATGCGGAAGTGCTGCAATATACCATTACGGTTGGCAATATGGATTTCGGCCGAGTGGAAATCCGTTACCAAGGAGAATTGGTAAGTTCGGGTTCTGCCTTTGACGCAGGGACAGTGCTGGATCTGGAGGCGATTCCCGATCAAGGTTACGAATTTACCGAATGGATGGACGGAAGCAAGGACAACCCGTATTCTTTTGTCCTCAACGAGGACACGCAGATCCGGGCTTACTTTAAACCCAAGGCTGGAAATGAGAACGCTTCCGCCGCGGAGGCCATTAAGATTTATCCGAACCCGATGGAAGACAAGCTGCACATTTTGTCGGAGAGCCGGATTCTGCATGGAGAGCTCCGGAATATACAAGGAGCTGTTTTGTTGCAGTTTGACGATGTTATGGAAACGGTGCTCCCGGTAGACCATCTGCCTTCGGGAGTCTATTTCCTGTTCTGCCAAACGGAATCCGGGGCGGCAACTTGCAAAGTGATAAAACAATAAAGGGATTTTTGCCATAAGACCTGGGCGATGGTCGAGGTCAGGCGCGATTCGAGGCTTCGGCCAACGAGGGCGACCCAAAAACCGTTTTCCTTATGAGAAACCCTGCCAGAATGGGTTTTGCGGGGTTTCCTCCAGAAGACAGCGGCTTTTGGTTCGCCCTCGCTTTTTTTCGAATTATCAGACGAAATCAGTATCTTCGAAGCCTTTTTTAACAGGTATGTTCAGGTCTGAGATTTACAGGAATGTGGCCAAGATGCTGTCGGGGAACGCCATCGCGCAGATGGTGGGGCTGCTGTTTTACCCTCTTCTGACGCGGCTTTACCGGCCTGAGGACTTCGGGATTCTGAATCTTTTCCTGTCTATCGGCGGAGTCTTGGTATTGGTGGCCAATGCGGATTACCATTATGCCATCCTGTTGCCCAAGAACGAGAAAAAGGCCGTCGGGGCATGGCAGGTTTCGGCTTTGTGCGCTCTGGCTGTGGTGGTTCTGTGCGGGATTTCGGTGTTTTTCAAGGGGGCGATTGCCGAGCTTTTCAATACGCCGGAATTGGCGGTGGTTTATCCGTTGCTTCCTCTGTTCGTGGCTTTGTCGGCAGCTTGGATGCTGCTGAATTACTGGTTCACGCGGCAGAAGAGGTTCGGGGCTATCAGTACGTACCAGGTAAGCCAGAATCTGAGCAATGCGCTGCTGAAATGGGGATTCGGGGCGGCGGGCCGCTTGCAATGGGGCTTGTTCGTTTCCACTATTCTGGGCTTGGCGGTGTCGCTGGGGCTTAGCGTGGCCGGGACTTTCCGGGCCTGGGGCTCGAAATTGTTGCATTTCGATTGGGGCTCTGTGCGAATGGCAGCAAGGCGGTATGCGCGTTTCCCGGCGTTCTCGTTGCCGCGCAGCTTGGTCAACAACCTGAGCGGGAACCTGCCGTTTTTCATGCTGACGCCTTTCTTCGGGGTGGCGGAAATGGGATTCCTCGGCATGGGATTCACTTTGGCGTTCCGTCCTGTCAATATGATTTCGAGCTCGTTGTATCAGGTTTTTTTCCAAAGGTTCGCGGAAAACGTGCAGAACCAGCGGCAGGTGATGCCGTTTTTCCGGAAATTCGTGCTGGGATGCTTCCTTGTGGTGATTCCGAGTTTTGCTTTATTATATTGGATTCTGCCGGATCTGTGCGCTTGGCTGTTAGGGGAAGAATGGTTGGAGACGGGGCGGTATATCCGGTTGATGCTGCCATGGATCGCGATGGTCTGCGCGGGGAGCTGCGTGTCGTTTCTGAGCGATTTGTTCCAGAAGCAGGCGCTGATGCTGTGGGTGGAGGTGGCTTACCTGGGGTTGCGGGCGGCAGGATTGGCTGTGGGTATCGCGCTGCGGGATATCCGGATGGCCATTTTATTGTACAGTTTAGGGGGCGTGCTTGTAATTGGGTTCCAACTGCTTTGCTATAGGAAATGGATCAAGGATTACGAGATGGGATTAGAGGATGCGGAGGCTGCTACGCGAGGGAACAAGGTGAAAATTTAGAATGGACATGAAATGAAACGCATTCTTTTGAGAGTTTTTTTATGTGTGTCTTGGCTGGAAATGGATACCTCGCCGCGCAGGATGCCATTGATTTCTGGTCGGACAATTCTTTGTCAGAAAATACATTGCTGGTAGAAAAAAAGAGGGCGGATTCTTTGATTAGCCTGGTTTCGGAAAACTATTTCAATCAAGGTTCGTATGCGGCAGGAATTGTGCAGGAGCTGTACAAAATCGCCTACCGGACCAAGGATGCGGATCTGTTCGTGCAATGCGTGTACTGGGACGCCTTGGTGGAATATTCACAGCATAACGACCAGAACCTGTTGGCTAACCGAATCGATTCGCTGATGCAGATTCCGGCATTGATAGAAAACCCGCACAATCTGCTGTTGCTCAATTATGCGTCGGCCTTATCCAACTTGGCATACGGGAATTTTCCTTCTGCGTTCCGCCGTGCCTTGGAAGCGTACCGGAAAGCCGTGGAACTGGATGACCGGAGATTGATTGTGGAAACAGCTACCACTTTGGGAAATATCGGGCCGTATATCCAGGATTATGAACTAAGCCGGTATTACTATCAGATTGCCTTGCAGCAATGTCCGCCCAATACGCAAAAGAGCTATCAGATTCAAATCAATTATTCCCGGCTGCAATTCCTGGAAGAAAAATACGATTCTGCCGCGATGACCATCCAATCCGTCCTGCCAAGTGTCATCCAAGCAAAAGACAGCAGCATGCTTGGCGTCTGCTATCTTAACCTTGGTTCGTACATCGCAGCCCAGGGAGAACGGGATTCGGCCTACCGATTATACATGAAAGGGATTGATGTTTTGCACAATACAGACAACAATAATGTAAAACTCATCTTATTGGGAAATATCGGCAATTATTTCCGGTACAAGGAAAACTACAAAGAAGCGATACGATATTATTCCAAGGCGAGAGAAATAGCGTTAGAAGACAGTAATGTAAACATGTATGCTTCTATTGCTTATGAGCTATCTATCTTGTTCGCGCAGCAAGGCCTCACCGATAGTTCTTATTTGTACCTACAGGAATACAACAGTCTCAACTCTCGTATCCAGCAGCCGCAAACCTTGGATTCATACAAGAGTTATGTGGATATGGTGATGGAGTTATCGGAAAACCAAATCCAGCTTTCAAAACAGGCGGCGAGCTTGAAAACAAAGCAGATGGTCATTATCACGGTCACGGCTGCCGGCATCATCGTAGCCTTGTTCCTATTATGGCTCGTGGCTATGGAACGCCGCCGGAGCATGCGGCAAACCGTGCTCTTGAAAGAAATCGAAAACAAGGAGTTGACCGACCAGCTGGGCCATGAACAGGAAATCAAAAAGCTGCAAGAGGAAAAAATGGATCAGAAAATCCGGGAAATCACATCCTATTCTTTGCTCTTAGCCAACAAAAACAACCTGTTGAAGGTAATCGAAAATCTGGCATCGAAAGCCGAAAAAGAGACTAGCAACCAGAATTGCCTTCAAATCAAACGCTTGGTTGACGAAAACCTGCACATGGACGGGGATTATTGGCAGCAATTCGTGGGGCATTTCACACAGGTGAACCCACATTTCTTTGATAACCTGAAACAGAAATTCCCGGATTTGACGGCCAACGAAATCAAGCTCTGCGCCTATATCCGCATCGGGATGTCGTCGAAACAAATCGCGCAGATGCTGAACCTCTCGCCGGAATCGGTCAACAAGAACCGTTACCGGCTCCGCAAGAAATTGGGGATGGAGAAGGACGAGACCTTGGACGAACTGATTGCCAGCTTGTAACAAGGACTTATAATAAAGGCTTACTCCGCCGTCTTCCACTCTTCTATCGTGCCGGTCTGGGAGGAGAAGCTGGCGCCGATCTTGAAGAGTTTGCGCTTGTCAGCGGCGTAGGGCTTGGCATAGCCCTTGTCTTCTATCTGCTTCAAGGCTTCGTCCGCCGTACCGTCCAGTTTGAACTCGAAGATATAGACGTACTGAGGGGTTTCCACGATGCAGTCGGATCGCCCCTGGCTCTGCTCCTTTTCTATGTAAGTGGCATAGACGCTCACCATCCGGAATATTAGGTAGAAGGTGTAGTTGAAATAGCTTTCCCGCTCCTTCTGGTCTTCCTTGCGCCTTGCCGTGTAGGGGATGCTGGCCAGGAAGGAGGTGAAAAGGTCGCGAATCGTGTCCGGCTCGCCCTTGCGCAGGGTCTGCACCAAGGTACGAATCCA
>JADIMZ010000045.1 GCA_017694335.1 Candidatus Pullibacteroides excrementavium | reverse complement strand
ATGGTACTGCGTCTAAAGCGTGGGAGAGTAGGTCGTCGCCGCCCACAGAGGGCGACCATCCGGTCGCCCTTTTTTTTTATTGATGGTGTAGTCTGTTCTGATGCACCCCCTTTTTTATCCTGAATATTATGAATAGTAAGATTCGCCCGGCCCGGGACACCATTACCAATGGCTTCTCGGGACTGTCCTTTTTCCTGCTAAATAAAAAGCCCCGCAACCATCAGGCTGCAGGGCAATATCTTTGCAAATCTTGAGGAAATCGTTCCTTAATCTTGGTTTTGCTGTTTCTTTTGGAGACTTTCGATGAGGGAAGGTAAAGCTCGTATAGCGGCCATTTCTTTCCATTTATTACGAGCTTCAACGGCGGGGCATCCAAAGTAAACTTTGCCGCCTTCCAATGATTTGTCGACGGCAGAAGTTGCCAGGATTACGGCACCTTTGCCGATTACGAGATCCTTGTTGATTAAGACGGAAGCCCATAGGGTGACATAATCTTCCAAGGTGCTGACACCTGCAATGGCTGAGTGTGCACCTATCAGGCAATGCTTGCCGATATGTGTATCGTGGCCGATTTGGACAAAATTGTCCATTTTGGTTCCATCCCCTACAATGGTATCACCGGATACGCCTCGATCCACTGCGGTGAGAGCTCCGATTTCTACGTCATTGCCTAGGATGACACGACCACTTGATTCAAATTTACGGAAAATGCCACTTTTGGTTCGTTGGAAATAACAGGCATCCCCACCGATGACAGCTCCGGATTGAATTACCGTGTTGTCTCCAATGATGGTGTAATCATTAATGGTCACATTAGCATGGATGATGCAGTTCTTCCCGATTCGTACATGATTTCCGATGAATGCTCCCGGCTGGACAATCGTTCCTTCCCCAATCTGAGCCGTAGGGCTGACCATGGCCGAACTTGGCAGGAAAGGCTTGAAATGACGGGTCAGGCGATTGAAATTGGCAAGCGGATCGGATGTGATAATCAGGCATTTCCCTTTCGGGCACTCCACCTCTTTATCAATCAGGATGACACTTGCTTTGGACTCTAGTGCCTTTTGGTAGTATTTGTCCAAATCAACAAATGTGATATCGCCTTCTTCCACCATGTGGATTTCATTCATCCCTGAAACCGGAAAATCTTCCGGTCCCACGAGGTGAACATCCTCCATCAACGACATCAAGTCTTTGACAGTATATGTTTTGGAAAATTTCATTCAAAACCATTTAGTGCGAAGCCTTCTCGGCTTCAGCATTTGAGAAAATGCCCTCTTTAGGGAATAAATGCTCCCGAGAGAGGGATTATACGCGCTGAGAATATTCTCCGTTCCGGGTGTCGACCCTGACCTTGTCTCCTGTATTGACAAAAAGAGGTACACGGATGGTAGCCCCTGTATCAATAGTGGCGTCTTTCATAGCGTTGGTGGCAGTATTTCCCTTCTCGCCAGGTTCGGTATAGGTGATTTCAAAATCCATATAAGCCGGCAATTCGCAGGATAAGGGCTCTTCGGTTTCGGCATGGACCAATATGTCCGCGGTGCAGCCTTCTTTTAGAAATTGCGGGTTATTAATCAGGAATTCAGGTATATTGATTTGGTCATACGTTTCGGCATTCATGAAATTATAGCCGTTTTCATCCTTGTACAAGAACTGGTATGGGCGGCGTTCAACACGGGCGGTATCGATTTTCACGCCGGCAGGGAACGTGTTGGCCAGAACTTTGCCGTTTTTCAGATTCTTGAGTCTGGTGCGAACGAAAGCGTTGCCTTTTCCGGGTTTTACGTGCTGGAATTCTACAATTTGCCAAACATCTCCATTGAAATTGATGCACAAACCGTTTTTAAAATCTGCAGTTGTTGCCATTAGGTATCGTTTTTTTTATGATTTCAGTAAAAATACCTGCTCCCTTGCACGGAAGTAGATACTTAATGTAATAAAAACGTGATATTTGCAAGACAAGTCCTACAAAAAGCAGGCAAAATTAATAAAAATGCCTGTTACGGACAAACATAGGGAGTCTTTTATGCTTCTTTGGGGCATGATGCGTGCAGAAGCGTGTTGGACAAGAGATACAGGATGCGTGCGCCTACGTTGCCATCCCATTCGTTGTTAGGGTCGATAGGATCGGGGGCTACTTCGCATAAGTCGAAACCGATGATTTCTTTGCCGCTTTGCCTTAGGCGGGAAAGCAAGTAACGGGCTTGGGCAAAAGACAATCCTCCCGGGACAGGAGTTCCGGTATGAGGGCAGAGAGACGGGTCGAAGGCATCGATATCGAAGCTGATATAGACTTTGGACGGCAGCGAAGAAATTATCTGATCGCAGCAGGATGACCAAGGAATGCCTTCCAGCAGACTCCTTTGCAGGTTTTGGTCGGGGAATTGCAGGATGCGTCCATCGGAATTTCTTGCCAATGAGATTTCCTCTTCGCAAACATCTCGGATACCTACTTGTACTATCCTTGATATATTTTTGATTTTTAGTGCATTGTGCATTATCGACGCGTGAGAGTAGGGGAAACCTTCATATTCTTTTCTTAGATCGGCATGGGCATCCAGATGGAGTATGCCGAATTCATCGTGGAATGAGGCCAGTGCATTGAAAAAACCGAGGGGAACACTGTGGTCTCCTCCGACAATCCCGACTTTCTGCTTGTTTTTGATAAATTTTGTGCATTCGGATTGTACCCATTCATTGAGTTTTTCCCCTCCTTTTTTTACCAAGCCCAAATCTTTAGCATAATTGGTTTCTCCATAGCCTACGGGCAGATCTTGGAATCGGTGTTCTAGAAATGCGATGGCGCGTTCCGCCACAGGCCTTAAAAATTCGGAAATTTCGGCAATCGGCAGGCTCTCATCCAACGGACAGGTTCCGATTCCGGCATTCCATGCATCGGGGATTTCAAAATCGAAAAAGTCAAGTTGGATGGAAGCATCCAGGATGGCTTTAGGGCCTTTCGATGCTCCTTTTCGGTAGGATGTGGTCACATCCCATGGGACGGAGAGCAAAACGAGCCGGCTTTCTTCGGCCGAGAAAGGGAATCCGAAAAAGTTGCCGTTAGGTGCGCAGGCTGTGTTGGGGTTGAAATCTGTCATGGTTAAAGGATTTTCAGTTCAGTGCGGCGGTTTTGCGCTCGTCCTTCTTGGGTCCGGTTGTCACCGACGGGTTGGTCGAACCCGTATCCAGCCGCTTTTACTCGCGTGGAATCGATTCCTCTTCGTATCAAATAATCGGCTACAGCTTGCGCTCGCATCAGGGATAGGTGTCGATTGAAATCGTATGAGCCTTGATCATCGGTATGTCCGCCGATTTCAATGCGAAGATGCGGATTTGCTGTCAAGAAGCGGTAAATTTTGTCTAATTCGGCCATGGATTCTTCTTTGATCTGGTATTTCCCTGTGGCATAGAATATGTTTTCCAAAACCACTTTGGCCTCGGGTTCTATTGGATGAAGCCGGATTTCCTTGTGAAGAGGTTCTGTTTGATATCGGGAGTCTAATGCAATGTGTTCGGAATGGAAAAGATATCCAGTGCATGAGACATTGAGCGCAAAAGTTTCATCGGTAGGCAGGCAGACAAGGAATTTTCCATTCTGGGCATCCGCATAGGATTCGATGCGGACAATCCCGGTTTGAAGATTGATTAATTCGAATCGGGCAGGAAGAGGTTTGCCGGTTTTGATGTCGCTTACGTGCCCTTCCATGAACGAAACCGTTATCGGACGGGCTTGTTCATAAAGGTAAAACGAATAGATATCCTTTTTCCCGTAGCCATTCAGGTTGTCGCTTGCGAAATAGGCTGTATCGCCTTTGGAATTGACACTCAAGGTTGTTTCATCTGCAGCGGTATTGATGGGGTATCCGAGGTTTTGGGCGGTTCCCCAGTCCCCGTTGTCATTCATTCGGGATAAGAATAAATCGAAACCACCCATGCCCGGGTGTCCGTTGGAGGAGAAATAAAGCGTTTTGCCATCAGGATGGAGGAAAGGGGAGTTTTCGTCCCCAGGGGTATTGATATTGTGTCCTAGGTTGACAGGCGTGCTCCATGAGCCATTGGCGGAGAGCTCGCTTTTCCAGATATCGCTTCCTCCGAATCCGCCAGGGCGATTGCTGGTAAAATACAGTGTCTTGCCATCGGAGGACATGCAGGGCTGGGACTCCCAGTACATGGAATTGACCGGCATCCCTAAATTGACCGGCTTGCTCCATTCTCCTCCTTTGCGGATGGAGACGTAAATGTCGCAAGAGCCCCATCCGTCTTCCCGGTTGCAGCCCGCAAAGAAAAGATATCGCCCGTCCGGGGATACATTAATGGCACCTTCGTTTTGGCTGGAATTGATGGGTTGGGGAAAAGGAACCGCCTTTTGCCAGGCTCCGGCAGAGTCTTTCGTGGAAAAGAAAAAGTCTTCTTCCAGATGCGGGGTCGGATCGTCTTTGAGGTATCGGCGGGTGAATATGAATGTATTTCCGTCCAAAGAAAGGCTCGGAAGGTATTCGTCGTTTTCCGTATTTATATTGGAACCCAGATTGATTGGATGGAATTCTTTGGCATCTTTTTTCAAGAGCAGCGCTTCGTTATTGCGGTATCGGGCCAGAGTCGCTTTTGCTTTCAGATTTTCCGATATGTCAGGATAAGCGATAAATCGGGCAAAGTGTTCTTCCGCTTTTTCATATTGGCCGGAAGATGATTCCAGCAGGGCTAGATAGTAATAGGCGTTGTGGAAGCATTCTGGGTCGATGGATAAGGCTCTCTGATAGGAAAGAATGGCGCTGTCCGTCATCCTTGCGTCTTCATAAAGAATTGCCTTCAGCAAATGCAAGTCAGCGAAGCAGTCTTCTGTATTCTGGGCGATAGCAAGAAACTTCCATGCTTGATCCGTATGGCCGTACTGATAGG
>JADIMZ010000044.1 GCA_017694335.1 Candidatus Pullibacteroides excrementavium | reverse complement strand
GCCGGTACACCATCCGCAGGCCGCGCTGTATGGCCAGGTCGTCGAAACTGAGGATATTGGGGCGTTGCATCGAGAAGAGCATCAGCATCTCCGCGCTCCAGCGTCCGATGCCGTCCAGCGAAGATAGCTGCCGGGCCACTTCGGCATCGTCCATGTCGCGCAGGGCATCGATGTCGAATTCTCCGTTTCCTATTTTTTCCGCCGCTCGTTTGATGTAGTTCACCTTGCGGAAAGAAATCCCGATGCTTTGCAGTTCTTCGTCTTCCATGGAAAGGATTCCGTGCGGGCTCAGATCTTGGCAGGTTTGTCGGAATCGTTGCCAAACGGTTTCCTGGGCTTTGGTGGAAATCTGCTGGCCCACAATCGAATGGACTAAGGCGGCAAAGAGGTCGGGAATGATTTTCCGGTAAATCGGCCCCACTTGATCTATCACAGCGGATAGTTTCTTGTCCCGGCTTTTAAGCCAGACGGTTTCCTTTTGGCCGTATTCGAAAAAGTGTTCCATATATAATATGTATCCGGGTGATAAGGTATTCGGGGAGTCCGGAACTCACAGGCAAAGATAAGTTAATATGGGAACAGGGCAAAGCCGGATTTGTCCTATCTTTGCGGCCTGTTCGGGACGTTTGGGCGGGTTGGAGGGCTTGCGGAAGAGGGGTTTCCGGGCGGCTTCGAATGGAATCTGGTTTTAGAAGTATAATTGTAATATTGATAAAGATGAAACTAACGTATCGAGATTTGATTCTGCTACTGATTATAGTAGCCCTGTTCTTGCCGTTTTTCCTTTCACAGTCCTTGTACGAAGCCTATCATGCCTGCAATGCGAACCATGCGATTCTGATCGGGGGTGTCAAGTTCGCGGTCTTGTCCACGATAGGGGAGGTGATCGCCTTGCGAATCCGGACGGGCGGCTATGCCTTGAAAGGTTTCGGGGTGGTGCCCCGGATGGTGGTCTGGTTTTTCCTCGGGGCATGGATTGTGATGGCCATGCGGATTTTCGGGGCGGGGGCGCCTTTGTTGGCCGATTATATTTTCAATGCCGACGGAGCTATTGCCGGGGCGATGAGCCAGCCGGTCAGCTGGAATAAATTTGTCGGGGCGTTTTTCATCTCCCTGTTGCAGAACACGGCTTTTGCCCCGGTCTTCATGACCTTGCATAAGATTACCGATACCCATATCATGCAATGCGGGGGCGGTTTGCGGGCTTTCTGCACGCCTATCAAGTTTGCCGATATCATGGCCGGGATGAACTGGCGGGTGCAGTGGAACTTCGTATTCAAGAAGACTATTCCTTTCTTCTGGGTGCCTGCTCATACCATTACTTTCATGCTGCCAGGTGAGTACCAGGTGCTGTTTGCGGCGTTTTTGGGGGTGGTGTTGGGGGTTATCTTGGCTTTCGCCGCCAACAAGTAATTAAAGCGGCGTGTGATAACGGGCAATCTACTTCGTTGCACTCCCTTGGCGGAATCCTCACGTACAAAAGTACGCTCCGGTTCGCCTGCGGTCGTGCGTCTCGTATCTTGCCCGTTCTGCCACGCCGCATGGAATGAGGTGCCTTGCATCTCATCCCTGAAAATCGGTTTTACACGGGTCGAGAGCGGGAGTGCGACGGCATCGCTCCCTTTGTCCCCAAAGTTTAAAGACCGATTTTGGGGTATTCAATCCGGGGCGGATGCATGGCATGAAAAAAAGTTTGAGAGAGGGGTGTTTTGTAAGTTGCTCTGAATGAGGTAATTGATAAATCGATGCAAAATTTTTAAAAAATTTTTCTCAAAAGATTTTGCAAATGTCAAAAACAGGTGTATCTTTGCACCCTCGTTCGCCGGGAACGACGAGCGAAAACAAAGAAAAAAGTACCACTGGCCCGTTCGTCTAGTTGGCCTAGGACGCAAGGTTTTCATCCTTGAAATCAGGGGTTCGAATCCCCTACGGGCTACCAAAAAATTGAACTTTAGAAATGGCAAACCACAAATCAGCTAAGAAGCGTATCCGTTCTTCGGCTAGAAAATACGAACACAACCGTTACTACGCTAAAACCATGCGTAACGCGCTTCGCGACTTCCGCGCTATCACCAGCAAGGAAGAAGCTGCCAGCAAGATGAGCGCGATGGTTTCGATGATTGACAAATTGGCCAAGCGTCATATTATACACAAGAACAAGGCCAGCAACTTGAAATCTGAAGTAATGCTTCAGGTGAACAAACTGCAAGCCTAGTTTTAGGTGTTGACATGTGGGCCGCAAGGTCCGTATGAATAAAATAAGCATCCTTTGTCAGGGATGCTTTTTTTGTATTTAGGCATGTTCCGAATTTATAGGACATGCTTTAGGCGATTTCTGTAGAGCTGCGGATGGAAGGCATGATCTGTAGGACTCGCTTTTAGCCATTCCCTCGGATGAATACATTTGGAAGAATATTGCGCCTGACTACTTTCGGCGAATCCCATGGACCGGCCATAGGCGGGGTTTTGGACGGCTTTCCGGCTGGGCTTGATTTGGATTTGCAGCAAGTCCAGCAAGCCCTGGATCATAGGAATCCTTCTCAAGCCGTGATTGGAAGCGGTCGCCGGGAAACCGACCAAGTGGAATTCCTTTCCGGAATCCGGCAAGGGAAAAGCCTTGGTTCGCCGATAGCCTTCCTTATCCGCAACCAGGATGCCCGTTCGGAAGACTATGCCGTGTTGGAGCATGCTTTCCGGCCGGGACATGCCGATGATACCTGGCAGGCCAAATACGGCATAAGGGATTACCGGGGCGGTGGCCGGGCATCGGCAAGGGAGACCGCTGTTAGAGTGGCGGGGGGCGCATTGGCCCGGCAGTTATTGGCTGGAATCGGGCTTCGTATTTACGCCTATACCTCTCGAATCGGGAAAATATGCCTTGAAAAGCCCTTTGAACAGCTTGACAAGCACCGCATTTATGAGTATCCAAGCCGTTGTCCGGATGCCGTTGCCGACAAGGCCATGTTGGAATGCCTGCAGCGGATTCGTCAAGAAGGCGATTCGATAGGAGGCGTGGTGGACTGCCGGGTGACCGGGATGCCGAAAGGGTTGGGTGAGCCGGTTTATGACAAGCTGACCGCCCGTTTGGCATCGGCCATGATGAGTATCAATGCGGCTCGCGGGTTCGAGATAGGCCAGGGTTTTGAAGCGGCGCGGATGAAAGGCAGCGAGCATAACGACCTTTGGAATCCGGATGGTACCACCTGCAGGAATCTGTGCGGCGGGGTCAGAGGGGGAATCTCTACTGGGGAAGATCTGGTTTTCCGGGTGGCTTTCAAGCCGATACCTACGCTTGCCCGTGAGCAGGCCCTGTTGGTTGAATCCGAAACCCTGTCCGGGAAAGCCGCAGGCATGAAAATAGAAAAAGCGAGCTTTCCGGGGCGGCACGATGTCTGTTGCGTGCCGCGGGCGGTTCCTGTGGTGGAAGCCATGACCGCCTTGGTTCTGGCCGATATGTATCTGTTGAACACTTGCAGCCGGGGAGATTGGCCGGAAGATTGAATTCGCCTATATTTGTTGCCGGTTGGAATCTTGTCACTTGGAGTCATGCCGGCTGGAATCGTCCGTGCTGCTGAGGCTTGAAAATAGAATATATGCATTTTGTCCATCCTCAATACCTGTTTTTCCTGTTCGCGGTCATAGTGCCGTTCATTGTCCATTTGTTCAAGTTGAGGAGGTACAAGCGGGAATATTTTTCCAATGTCCGTCTTCTCAAACAGATACAGCAGGAACAGAAGAAAAGCGCCCAATTGCGGGAATACTTGGTTCTCGCTTGCCGGATTCTGACCATTGCCTGCCTTGTCCTGGCGTTTGCCCAGCCTTATGTTCCCAAGGACGAAGCCGATGCTCGTGGCCGGCAGTCCCCTCATGAGACCATGTCGTCTGTTTACCTCGACAACTCTTTCTCGATGCAGGCTCCGACAGTCTCCTCCATGCGGAAATTGGATCAAGCCAAGGCTTATGTCCGTTCGATACTGGAGAATCTGCCCCCCGATGCTTCGGTTCAGGTGATAACCAATGATTTATCGGGGCAGCAGCAACAATTCCGCCAGCCGTCCGAATGCTTGGAATCTCTGGATGCGATAGAATCTTGTCCCTTTACCCCTTCTTTTGAAGAGATACAGGCGCGGCAGCAAGCCTTGTTCGAGGCCGAATCCGTGCCGGAATCAGCCCGGACATGCTATTATGTGTCTGATTTTCAAAAAAGCGTATGGCCGATGCCGCAACAGCGGAGGTCTGACAGCATGGAGACCTGGGTATTTGTCCCGGTGGAAGGCAGGGATTATGCCAATGTGAGTTTGGATTCGGTGGCCTTGGAAAGTCCTGTTTTGCAAGCCGGCAGGGAAATAGGACTGCATGTCTTTTTGCAAAACCATTCTGATAAAGAACAGTATCAGATGCCTTTACGGCTTTTTGTGGAGGGTCGGCAGATAGGTGCCTATCCGGTGGATCTTGGACCGGGCGAGCTATTGGAAACCCGGATTCCGTTCCGTTTGGAGAAAGCAGGCATCCATACGGCATGCGTGGAAGTGGCCGATTATCCGGTGGAATTCGACAATGGCTTGTATTTCAGTTTGAATTTAACAGAGAAATTGCCGGTTTTACATTTGTATTCCACTCAGGCATCCGCGGCAGTAGCTAAAGTGTTCCAAAACGATTCCTCTTTCCTGTACCGATCCGTTGATAGGGACCGTTTGGATTATAGCCGTATAGAGTCGGCCCGTTTGGTGGTGGTCGAGGGCTTGCGTTCGATGCCAAGTGCTTTGGAGTCGGCTTTGGCTGGATTTGTCCGCAAAGGGGGAAGCTTGTTCCTGATACCGGAAGAACCTGTTTTGGATGCGGATGCCAAGGGCGAGGATACCAACAGAAAGGCTTCGGCGGCCTCTTTCCATTCGGCTTCGGACGGCTTGCTCAAGAACTTGATCGGGAGTGGGTTCCAACCGTTCGGGAACGTGGAAAGCCCTTTGCGTTGGATTAACCGGGAACATCCGATTTTTTCGCTTGCCTTGGAAGATGTCGATAGGAATGCCGCACCGGCACATGCCAACGAGAGATTGCCGTATGTCAAAGCGGCTTATGGCATGCCTGACAGCAGAGGGGCGTATGTACCACTTATGAGTTTCCGTCAGCCGCAAGCAGGGGTCGGGCGGAACGAGGCGGGGACGGATTTCCTGCGCGCGTACGCTGTAGGCAGCGGCTGGCTGTATCTGCTTGCTTCTCCCTTGTCTCCGGACTACAGCGATTTTACGTCCCACTACACTTTTGTGGTCTCCCTGCTGAATATGGCGCTCTGCCAAGGCGGGCAGCATCCCATCTATTATACGCTCGGCAGCCAGCAGACCCTGTATTTGCCTTCCTACTTGTTTCAGGATAAGGAAAGCCTGTACCATATTTATTCCATGGAAGGCGGTTTCGATTTCATGCCCGAGATTCGTCGCAGGGGCATGGAGACTGTTTTGCTGACCCATGGCGAACTTCGCACGGCAGGAAACTACGGCTTGGCGGCCGAGCCGGCCGGTTCGGAAAAGGAAACGGAAGAATACGATTGCCTATGGCCGCTTTCGTTCAACTACAGCCGGGTCGAATCCGGTCAGGATAGCTGGGATCTTGAGGAATTGAAAGACTGGGTAGGACGTTATGGTGGAGCCCGGACTTATCTGTTGCGTCCTGACCAGGCGGATATGAGCGAAAGCTTGGCGCGGATAGAGAGAGGGAAGGAGTTATGGAAAGTTTTCCTTATCTTCGCATTGGTTTTCGCGCTGGTTGAGACAATAGCCTTGCGGAGGACTTCATTGCATTGATTGCCTGATAGTAAATGGAAATAAAGGAAGAAAATGAATCCGGACGGGTCATTCCGATTCCGGGCTTGTTCAAAAACTGGTTTCTGGATTATGCCTCCTATGTGATTTTGGAGAGGGCCGTGCCGGAACTTTCAGACGGACTGAAGCCGGTACAGAGACGTATATTGCACTCCATGAAAGAATTGGATGATGGCAGGTATAACAAGGTGGCCAATGTGGTGGGTAACACGATGAAGTACCATCCCCATGGAGATGCATCTATCGGGGATGCCTTGGTTCAATTAGGGCAGAAAGATCTGCTGATTGATTGCCAAGGGAACTGGGGGAATATCCTGACGGGAGACCCTGCCGCTGCGCCGCGTTATATAGAAGCCCGTCTTTCGCCCTTTGCGTTGGAGGTGGTGTTCAATCCGAAAACCACGGAATGGAAGCCTTCGTACGATGGAAGGAACCAGGAACCGGTATCCTTGCCCATCAAGTTCCCTTTATTGCTTTCGCAAGGCGTGGAAGGCATAGCGGTAGGCTTGGCCTGCAAGGTGCTGCCTCATAATTTCAATGAATTGATAGATGCTTCTGTCAAGGTTCTTAAAGGCCAGGATTTCGAACTGTATCCCGATTTCCCGACAGGCGGAAGCATTGATGTGACCAATTATAATGATGGTTTGCGGGGCGGGAAGGTCCGGGTGAGAGCCAAAATCCAGCAATTGGACAAGAAGACGCTTGAGATAGTGGAAATCCCTTATGGTACCACGACGGCTTCTTTGATAGAAAGCATATTGAAAGCCAGCGAGAAAGGGAAGATAAAAATTCGCAAGGTGGAGGATAATACCGCCGAGAAAGCCGATATTCTGGTCCATTTGCAGCCGGGAGTATCGCCCGATACGACTTTGGATGCCCTTTATGCGTTTACAGATTGCGAGCTTTCCATATCGCCCAACGCCTGCGTGGTTTCAGAACAGCGTCCCCGCTTCCTTGGCGTGAGCGAGATGTTGCGGATTTCCACTGCCCATACGATGGAACTCCTTCGCAAGGAGTTGGAAATCAGGATGCGGGAACTTGAAAACGAATGGTATCTGACTTCCTTGGAGAAAATTTTCTTTGAAGAACGGATATACCGTCTGTTGGAGAAGGACACTCGCCGTTGGGAAGAACAGCTGAAGGCCATAGAGGAGGCGTTCAAGCCTTTCGAAGAGCGTTTGCATCGTGAAGTTACCAAGGAAGACGTGCTGAAATTGGTAGAAAAGCCGGTCCGTAAGATTTCCAAATTCGATATCAAGAAAGCCGACGAGAAGATACAGGCCGTAGAGAAGGAAATGGAAGAAGTCCGTTACCATCTGGAGCATATAGTAGATTATACGATTTCTTATTTCCAGAACATCAAGAAGAAATACGGGGCGGGAAGAGAACGGAAGACCGAGATACGCAATTTCGAGAACATACAGGCCAATATGGTGGCGGCTACCAATGAGAAACTGTACGTGAACCGGACGGAAGGTTTTGTGGGAACGGGCTTGAAGAAAGATGAATATGTCTGCGAGTGTTCGGATATCGACGATATCATAGTTTTCCGTAGAAACGGTGCATTCAAAGTGGTGAAAGTGGGCGATAAGGTTTTTGTGGGAGAGGATATTATCCATGTAGGGGTTTTCAAGCGAAACGACGAGCGTACCATTTACAATATGGTCTATAGCGACGGCAAGGACGGTATCGCCTATGTGAAGCGTTTTGCCGTGGGCGGGGTGACCCGGGACAAGGAATACGACCTCACCAAGGGCACGCCAGGTTCGCAAGTGCTTTATTTCACGGCGAATCCCAACGGGGAAGCCGAAGTGGTCCGCGTCCATCTGCGTTTCAAGCCTAAGTTGAAGAAGCTTTATTTCGATTTCGATTTCAAGACCTTGGCGGTCAAGGGCCGTTCCAGCATGGGCAATATCCTTTCGCGTAATGCCGTGAAACGCATCGAATTGAAAGATGCGGGCGTCTCCACCTTGGGAGCGAGGAAAATCTGGTACGATGAGACCATCAAGCGGCTCAATGTGGATGGGCGAGGCCAGTATCTGGGCGAGTTCAAAGGCAGCGACAAGATATTGACCTTGATGGATGCCGGGGCTTACAAGTTGGTTTCCTACGATTTGGGAACGCATTTCGAGGAAGACATGTTCCGCTTGGCCAAGCATTATCCGGAACGGATCTTGACGGCGGTTTACCGGGACAAGAATACCAAGCTATGGTATATCAAGCGTTTCCAGATAGAGGAAAGCGAGAAACGGCAGTCTTTCATTGAAGAGGAAAGCGGCGAGCTGATGAACCTGAACATGGATTTCTACCCTCGTTTGCGCATTGTTTTCGATTCCAAGGCCAACAAGAAGGAGTGCGAGGACCAGGAAGTGGACGTGACGGGCTTTATCGGAGTCAAAGGTTTCAAAGCCAAAGGGAAACGGCTTTCCAACTACTACATCAAACGGGTGGAATTTATCGACCCGGAGCAGCCTGACCCGGATTACGAGCAGCTGCAGCACGACAAGGAGGTGGAAGAGAAGATTGCCAAGGGCGAAGACCCGGACGTGCTTCCTGAGAACGAGGATGCCGACCCGAACGAGCAGCTGAGCCTGTTTTAGTATCCGATCAAGAGCGGGGGATGCCTCCTCCGGTGGATAAGACGGGTTGGCTTCCGATGCGGCAGCAACGGGCATTGGCATGAAGTTTATGAATTCATTCAAATTTTTTGCGATATGAAAAACAGTGAGGTAATCAACTTGGTACCCGGCATCGACTGGGTCGGCATCCTTGACTTCGGCATCGTGACATTCGATGTGGTCATGGAAACGAAATATGGTACTACGTATAACTCGTATGTAGTAAAAGGAACGGAAAAGACCGCCTTGATCGAGACGGCCAAGGCCACGTTCTTTGACGAATACATCGAGAAAGTAAAATCGGTGGTGGATCCGGCGCAAATCGACTATATCGTGCTGGATCATACCGAACCCGACCACTCCGGCTCTTTGGCCAGACTGCTCACGCTTTGTCCCAAGGCCAAGGTCATTGCCAGCGCGGCGGCTTTGAAGTATCTGAAAGATATCACCAACGAGGAATTCCCTTGCCAGGCGGTGCGCGAAGGCGACAGTCTGGATCTGGGCGGCAAGACCTTGCAGTTCATCGGGGCCAGCAACCTGCATTGGCCGGATAGCATTTATACCTATGTGCCTGAAGACAAGGTGCTGTTTACCTGCGACTCTTTCGGTGCGCATTTCGCCAGCCCGAGCAAGAAAATCTTCGATGACGAGGTGGGCGATTACCGCGATGCGTTCGACTATTATTTTGCGGCGATCCTGCGTCCTTTCAGCCGTTTCTTCCTGCGGGCGATCGAGAAGGTGGAAGCCATGGAAATCAAGATGATTTGCCCGGGGCACGGTCCTGTCCTGCGTTCGCATTGGAAGGAATGCGTGGCACATTCCAAGGCCATGTGCGAGGAATTTGTCAAGCTGCCGCAGAAGGACATGGTTTTGGTGGCTTATGTATCGGCTTACGGCTACACCAAGGCTTTGGCGGAAAAGATTGCCGAAGGCATCCGGAGCGAAGGCCTGCAAGTGGATTTGTGCGATGTGGAAAAACTGGGCGTGGGCGAAATCGGGGCGCATGCCGAAAAGGCTTCGGGCCTCATTTTCGGTTCGCCGACCATCAACCAGAACGCTTTGCCTCCGTTGTACAACTGTTTTGCCGCCCTTTCGCCTTTGCGCGACCGGGGCAAGCTGGCCGGCGGCTTCGGTTCCTACGGCTGGAGCGGCGAGGCCAAGGAAGTAATCGAGGCCAATATCAAGGCTTCCAAGCTTGATTTCGTGGGCGATACCTACTTTGTCAAGTTCAAGCCGAGCGAGGCGGAGTTGCAGGGGGCGGTTGAGTACGGTGTTCGCTTTGCCTCCAAATTAAAGTAAACGGATTTATAGCGGCATCTGCTTCGTTGCGCGAGGGATTCGAAAATGCTCACGTACGTGAAGTACGCTCCGCTTTTCTCACCCTCGCGACGCCTCGCATCTGCTCGCTATAAATCCGTTTACCCCGGCGCGGGAAGGTGGCGGCATCTGCTTCGTTGCGCGAGGGATTCGAAAATGCTCACGTACGTGAAGTACGCTCCGCTTTTCTCACCCTCGCGACGCCTCGCATCTGCTC
>JADIMZ010000043.1 GCA_017694335.1 Candidatus Pullibacteroides excrementavium | reverse complement strand
AGCCGCCAAGCACCCCTTGCGCGTGCTTTTCCGCGACTCCTGCTTCACGCAGGACTCCCAGAAAATCAACCTCTACGAGCAGTTCAAGCAGCAGCTCGACTGGTCCGACGATGAAGCCTTCCAGAACATCCGGGTAATCTAATGAAAAGAACTGCACTATGGCAACGATGAAGATTAAATACAAGCACCAGCGATTCCAAACCGAAGCCGCGCAATGCGTGACCGAGGTGTTCCAAGGCCAGCCCAAGAACGATGGCCTAAGCAACTTCCTGATAGACCAAGGCAAGAACCGACAAGCCTTTGACATAGAAGGCTTCGGCAACGCCCAAGTGCTAATCGACAGCAACAGACTTTGCGAGAATATACGCCGGGTGCAGATGGCGCAAGGCTTGGAACCCATCGAACAAATAGAAGGCAACGACCTCACGCTCACCATCGAGATGGAGACCGGGACAGGCAAGACCTACACCTACATCAAAACCATGTACGAGCTCAACCGGCACTACGGCTGGTCCAAGTTCATCGTCATCGTTCCCAGCATAGCCATCCGGGAGGGCGTGTACAAAAGCTTGGAAAGCATGGCCGAGCATTTTGCCGGGGAATACGGAAAACGGATGCAGTACTTCATCTACAACTCCAAGCAGCTTTCCAAAATCGACGGCTTCGCCGCAGACAACGGCATCCACGTGATGGTCATCAACACACAAGCCTTCAACGCCTCGCTCAACGAGGAAAAGAACAAGGACGGGCGAAGCGGAGATGCCGCCGCACGTATTATCTTCTCTCAGCGCGATGAATTCGGCTCGCGCCGACCCATCGACATCCTCTCCAAAACCCGACCCATCTTAATCATAGACGAACCACAAAGCGTGTTAGGATCGGACAAGAACAACGCCACAAGGAAAGGGATCCAGCTCTTTAACCCCCTGTTCAAGCTGCTGTACAGTGCCACCCATCGCAAGGACGACATCCGCAACATGGTCTTCCGCTTGGATGCCATCGATGCCTACAACAAGAAGTTAGTCAAGAAAGTGGAAGTGAAAGCCGTGCACCAAGTTGGAAGCACGGCCACCAACAGCTACGTCTATTTAGACCAGATTCTCATCAGCCAAAGCAACCCACAAGCCCGCATAGGCTTCGACATGAAGACCCAGAACGGCACGCGGCAGGTAATACGCATAGCCGACGAGGGTTTCGACCTCAAGCAGCAAAGCGGCGGCCTGCACGAATACGATGACAATTTCGTAGTGGAAAGCATCGATGGCCTGAGCGGGACAGTGCGCTTCCTCAACGGCTTAGTCCTGCAGGAGGGAGACATGGCCGGGGCCGTGAACGAGGACTTGCTGCGGCGGCAACAGATACGCGAGACCATCAAGACTCACTTGGAACGCGAACGCAGCCTCTTTCCCCTGCGCATCAAGGTGCTGAGCCTCTTCTTCATAGACCATGTGGACAGCTACCGCCTGTACGAGGACGGGGTTCAGAAAAAAGGGAAATTTGCCCGCATGTTCGAGGAGGAATACCAACACGCCCTGCAGGAATTAGACCCTGCCTTCTACGAAACCGAATACCTCGATTTCCTTGCCGACCCCAAAAACGCAGGAGACAACATCCATGACGGCTATTTCTCCATAGACAAGAAAGGAAACAGCGTGGAATCCAAGAACAGGGAAGGCGAGAACGAGGAACGAGGATTCAACCTGATCATGAAGGACAAGGAACGCCTGCTGAGCATGGACTGCCCGGTGCGCTTCCTCTTCTCGCATTCCGCCCTCAAGGAAGGCTGGGACAATCCCAACGTGTTCCAGATCTGCACGCTGAAAGACACCTCCAACGAAATCAAGAAGCGACAAGAAGTGGGACGAGGCATGCGACTCTGCGTCAACGACAAAGGCGAGCGCCAGGATGCCGATGCCTTGGGCGATGCCGTATTCGACACCAACATCCTCACCGTCATTGCCAGCGAGAGTTACGATGAATTCGCTCGGAAGCTGCAAAGCGAGCTGGCCGAAGCCTGCGCCAGCCGTCCGATCGTGGTCACGCCGACCCTGTTCGTCAATGCCTTGGCGCAGACGGAAGACGGCCAAACCCTGAAATTAAACCAGCAGCAAGCCTTGGCAGTCTACGAAGGGCTGTTCACTTACGGCTACGTGGAAAAAGGCAAGCTCACCCAAAAGTACTTTGACGAGAAAAAGGCCGGGCGGCTCGACTTCGGGGAAGCCAACCATCTGAAATCCTTTATCATCAAACAGCTCGACAAGGTATTCAATTCGGACAGCCTCAAACCCGACAACGCCAGAAAGAAGACCGAAGCCAAGCCCAACATTGACAACTTCCAAAAGAAAGAATGGCAAGCCCTTTGGAAGCGCATCAACGCCCGCACCTACTACCAAGTGGACTTCGAAACCTCGAAATTAATCCGGAACGCCATTACCGAAATCGACAACCACCTGAACGTGACGCAAATCCGCATTATAGTGCAAAGCGGTGCCATAAACCATATCCGGGACAAGGAGGAACTGATAGCCGGGACGGCCATGTCGACCGCCAAGGTACAGACCGTCCAAGTGAACGAAGCGGTGAGCGGGAACGTGGCCTACGACCTCGTAGGCGAGTTGGTGCAAAGCACCGGCCTGACGCGCCGCACCATCGTGGCTATCCTGAAAGGAATCAAGCCAACCACCTTCCATCAGTTCAAACTCAACCCCGAAGAGTTCATCATCAAGGCCGGACGCATCATCAACGACTGCAAGGCCATCTCCCTCATCCAGCACATCCGCTACGAGAAGCTAGACAACACTTTTGGCTCTCAAATCTTTGCCGAATCCACCCTGCGCGGTACCTTGGGGAAAGATGCCATAGAGAGCCGCAAGTCTCTCTACGACCTTGTGGTGGTGGACAGCCAAGGCATAGAGAAGTCTTTTGCCGAATCCTTGGAACAGGAAGACGATGTTGTGGTCTATTCCAAGCTGCCCAAAGCCTTCTACATCAACACCCCCATGGGGAAATACAACCCAGACTGGGCGGTAGCCTTCCGCGAAGGCAGCGTGAAGCACGTCTACTTCGTGGCCGAGACCAAAGGCAACGACATAGAATCCTCCCAACTGAGGAAATCCGAAGAAGCCAAGATAGAATGCGCCCGCCGCCATTTTGCCGCCATCAGCACGGGCGAAGTGGTGTACAGCGTGGTGAAGACCTACCAAGACCTGTATAACGCCGTGACCAAGTGAAACGGGCGTTCCGAGCATCTTCCCTCTGTCGGCATCTAGGCTAAGCGTGAAGCCATCGGATAGACAAAAGCGACCTGCCTAAAGAGGTGCCATCCCGGACTTTGAAACAGTCTCGGCACATCTAATGGAAGCGATTCGAATCAAAAGTCGGTGCTCAGCGAGAAATAGAACACCGGCCTCTTGTGGACGATGCCGTTCTCGGCACCCCAGGCCACATCGCCCCGGAGGAAATAGCCGAAAAGCTGCATCCGCAAGCCCACACCGAAACCGGCCACGAAAGGATTGGCATTCTTGTCCAAGACCACTGTCAGCTTGCCATCCTCGATAGTCTGCTTGTAAAACATATTGTCCTTGGACCAAGGATTCCAGCCGCTCCAAGCGCTGCCCACATCGCCGAACAGTACCAACTGCAAATGCCGCAGGAAGGAAGACTGCACCGGCCGGGGAGAAATCACCTGCACGAAAGGAATACGGATTTCGCTGTTAATCACGGCAAACGTGTTCCCGTTGCGGATATTCTGCGTAAAACCGCGCATATTGGTAGCCAGGGTCTGATAAGCATAGTTCTGATTCGGGTCGGTTTGCACGTCCTGATTGAAACGAGCCCCAATCCAACTGTCCACCCCTCCCATGTAATACACCAGTTTCTGCTGCCCGAAGGAAGTGGAAAGCGCAATCCGGTTCGCCCAGATCATCGTCTTGTACAAACGCCGGTAATCCCGGAAATCGAGACCCACCACAAACAGATTCTGAAGATTATTCCAAACACCTTGATAGTATTCCGCCCAAATTTTCCCCCGGGTCCCGAAATAGATGTTCTGCGTCACGAAGCGGCTATGATCATAGACCCATTCCGCCTTCAATCCCACCCGCAGCTCATGATAGGATTCCGTCATCAAAGAAGGATAGTCTATCGCCTGCTGTATGGAACGGTCGTAACGGCCAAACACCGAAGCCCGAATCATCGAAACCGGCGTCAACGGATACTTCATCACATAATGCACGTCATACGTGTTCTGCTTATACGGATAACCATCATAATCGTTTGAATTGAAATTAGCCATATGCAGAACCAATTGATGACCCAAGCGACGTTCCAGGTATTCGTAGCTGAACAAGTATTCCGTGCTGGAAAAATCAAAAGAGAAACCGAAGCCCCCTACAATCCGATGGTTCTCCATCAAATCCGACATCGAAATCTGCGTCAGGCCGCCCGTTCCCGGGTTCAGGTAGATAGGAGAACTGCTATTGGTAAACTGCTGATAGGTAGCACTCAGATAATCAAAGCTCAGCTGAGTAGTAGCCGAATTGATGGAATATTCCACCTGATACAAACGCTGCCGGGGCGGAATCCGCTGCACTTCTTCCTCCGCGCTGTCAACCGTCATGGCCTGTTCCAGCCATGCCCGGGCCGCTTCATCCGACATACGCCCCAAGCCTGTCGTATCGGAACGTGTCCACATCATCCTATGATTGTGCCAAGCCTGCAACAAAGGTGCCGGCATCTCCTGCAAAGGCTTCGAAGCCGTATCGGACAATTGCCACAAACCCGCCCTTTTCAACAGCCAGATATCGTACTCTGTCAACGGTCGATAGTCTTTGGCTTCCGCATTCCTCAGCTGGGGCAAGGCTTGCGCCAAGCGTTGTTCGGCCAGCTTCTTAGCGGCCAGGCTCGTGTCAGCAGCCAACACCTTCGCCACACTGTCCTGATATGCAATCCGGGCACGTCGTTTCTTCTCCTTCGTCCATAGCTCCTCCTTGAAGCGAGAGGGACGTACCTTCCGTTCTTTTCCCCGTAAAGCCCGTTCCTCGATAAGCCCCCGGGACTCTTCCTCCTCCGAAGACAAGCCCGAAGATTCCCGCAACAACAAATCCCCTTCCCCCAATGAAGGCAGGATCCTCTCCAATGGGTCCATTCCCATCCAGTACCGTCCCTTGTCGGAAACCAGATGCCGGATTTGGGCATATTCCCCCCTTTCCACCGAAGCATCGAACGAAACCATTCCTGGCTCGTAATCGGTAATAATCCCGCTTTCGAACGTAGGACGATAATGTATCGCGGTATCCACATGCGAAATCTGCTTTCCCATCTGCCCCAAAGCCACATTGGTCTGCCCGTATTTGTTGCTGGTAAACAGCAAACGCCCCTCTCCCATCGCCCGGGGAGAACGCAACAAAGTACGCACATCCTCATCCGTCATTGCAAACAACACATTCCCTTTCTTCTCCAGATCATACGCATACAGATTGCGACCCGGCTTAAACGAAGGTGCCAGCTCGAACTTCTCGTTTTTCCGTATCGTGTCGTCAGGCCGATTGGAAGCAAAAACCAGATAATTCGTTCCCGGCACGAAGACAGGATCATAGTCGTCATACAAATCAAAAGTAATCTGCTCCCTCGTCCCGGCTCCCAAACGGAAGAGATAAATGTCCGGATAACCGTTATTAGCAGCGCCCAACGCCAGCATCCTGCCATCGGGCGAGAACGAGAAGCTGTTCACTTTGTCAAAAGCGTCCAAATAATACCGCTGGGTATGGCGGTTGATCCTACCCCGTTTAAGCCGTCCCCGCCGAGTCCATTCCATCTCGTAAACAAACAAAGTAGTCCGCCCCTCGTATTCGCACATCACTCCCAGCTTTTCTCCATCCGGATGGAAACACAGCAACGGAAACGAATAATCCGGATTGTCATTGATAGCCGCACCTGTCCGGAAAATGCAGAAACGCCGCATCGGATCCACTGTCTGCAAATACACCTTGGCCCGGCCTATCTTATTCGCCACGAAGGCCGCTTCCTTTCCCTTCGGATTCAATACAAAACGATCGTAAACATGGTCCACCTTATTGACCCGTTTCAAAACATGGGTAGCCATAGCCGTATCCCGAACCACACCCAAACCATAGCGATCCATGTAATAATTGCGCCAAAGCCGAACCAAGTCCTTGAACTTGACGCCGACCGCGATTTCAAAAGTCTTGTTGATCCGACGTTCGGATGCCACTACGCGCACGCAACGGGAAACCGCTTCCGGACCATATTTCTCAGCTATGAAATACCAGAAGCTGTGCCCGGCAAACACAGCTTCCTCGCCCTCCAATGAAGCAAAATACTTATATCCCTTCTTATGGATGGATGCCGCCAGTTTCTCATCCAATTCCTCATCCCATGGCCTGCTGTAGTAGGAAGCCAGACCACCCGTATACCAACGGGGAAGATCGGTCAGATAGGAGCTCCTGTATTGTGCTCCGACTTTCGTCCCGGTAATAGCCTGCGAAAGCAGAATCTCAGCGATGCCCCTACGTATCTGACGCTCGAAATCCACATAATTCCCCTCGAAATACAAAAAAACCTTATTATCCAAGAAACGGGTTATCCCGCCCGGGTTCCCGTTCGACTCCGTATTCTCGTCCAAATACCCGATATTGCTCTGCTTGTAATCGGAAAGCCGGTTAAATACAATGAACTTCAAACCCGCCTGGCTCTGGAAACCTATCAGGTTCTCCATCTCATCCAAATGATTCTGCACGTAGTTGGCCGTATATAAAGCCAGATTCTTTCCTTGGGAATTGAAATAGACATCAAAACCGTCAAAACGGTAATAATTCCAATAGAACTGGTTATACTGGACCCGTTTCCGGCCAAAAGTCTGGCTGCTCCCTGTATAAAACTGGGCCGATGCCGAGAAAAAGAAAAGGAAAAAGAAAAAGAATATCCCCCAAAACCTGCCGCTCTGTCCCCCTGCCGCAAAACCCCGACTCCGGCGCTCTTTCATCTGCAGCATATCGAATACTTTCATCAGGGCTTTTGAATACAAATTTTAACTTCGCTTTCGATAAACCAAAACTGAACATTCAACTATGGGACAACATTTGTTCCTGCCGGTTTAGGTTAAAGGCTCGACAACCTATCGGCTTCGTCCGAAATTCGCCCAAGCCGCGGCTCAGCCATTAAGCAACACTACCAAAAAAAACATGCGAAAATAGCAGAGGTGCAAAATCCGCACCCCTGCTACACTATTGCCTGTTATCACAATCAAAGTTGGGGGCCGGCAGCCACAAGCGCCTTCCCTTCCTCCGTATCGGTGAAAGTCTCGAAGTTCTTGATGAACTTGCCGCCCAGTTCGCGGGCCGCCTTGTCCCAGTCTTCGGGATTAGCCCAGAGGTTGCGCGGGTTCAAAATCTTGGAATCCACGCCGTTCACCGCCTTGGGAATCGAGAGGTTGAATACCGGGATGGTCTCGGTTTCGGCCTTGTCGAGCGAACCGTCCAGAATCGCGTTGATGATGGCGCGGGTGGAGGGGATGTCGATACGATGGCCGACCCCGTAAGGTCCGGCAATCCAGCCGGTATTGACCAAATAAGCGGTAGAACCGTGCTGTTCCATCTTCTTCACCAATTCACGGGCATAAACCGTGGGGTGCAACAGCAGGAAGGCCGCGCCGAAGCAGGAAGAGAAAGTAGGCGTCGGTTCCTTGATACCGCGTTCGGTACCGGCCACCTTAGCAGTGTAACCGCTCAAGAACTGGTACTTGGTCTGTTCAGCGTTCAAACGCGAAACCGGAGGCAGAACCCCGAAAGCATCGGCTGTCAGGAAAATCACCTTGGAAGGATGACCGCCCTTGGAAACCGGCTTCACAATGTTGTTGATGTGGTAAATAGGATACGAAACACGGGTGTTTTCGGTCTTGGAGGCATCGTCGAAATCGATTTTGCCGGTCTTGGGGTCGAACACCACGTTTTCCAGAAGGGCGTCGCGCTTGATAGCCCCGTAGATATCGGGTTCGTTTTCAGCCGACAGATGGATGCACTTGGCATAGCAGCCGCCTTCAAAGTTGAACACGCCTTCATCGTCCCAGCCGTGTTCGTCATCGCCAATCAGCTGACGGTTCGGGTCGGTGGACAAAGTGGTCTTGCCGGTGCCGGACAGGCCGAAGAAGATAGCCGTGTCGCCATCCTTGCCCATGTTGGCCGAGCAGTGCATCGAAGCCATGCCCTTGAGCGGCAGGAAGTAGTTCATCACCGAGAAGAAGCCTTTCTTCATTTCGCCGCCGTACCAGGTACCGCCCACTACGGCACGCTTTTCATCCAGGTTGAAAGCCACATACACTTCGCTGTTCATGCCTTCGGCCTTGTAGTCGGGATAGGTGGTCTTGCAGGCGTTCAGCATCACGAAGTCGGGCTTGAAGGTCTTCAGTTCTTCCTCGGTTGGACGGATGAACATGTTCTTGGCAAAGTGCGCCTGCCAAGCCACTTCGGTGACGATACGGATGCAGAGGCGGCTGTTGGGGTTGGCGCCCACATAACCATCCTGCACATACAGTTTCTTGCCAGAAAGTTCCTTGCTGCTGTTGTCGTACAGCTTCTTCCACAAAGCGGGAGTGATAGGCTTGTTGTCAGAACCTTTGCGGCCTTCCTGCGCCCACCATACATTGCCTTCCGATTCGGGATTGCGGACAATGTACTTGTCTTTGGGCGAACGGCCGGTGAAGATACCCGTATCCACCGTCATCGCGCCGGTGTCGGTAAGATAAGCGCGGGCATAGCCTTCCAATGTAGGATCGCTTTCATGCTTGAACAACTCTTCATACGAAAGGTTGTAAAAAACTTCCTTGGTGCCGGTGATACCGTAGCTTTCCAAGTCTTTGAGCACTTGTTGCTTTTCCATTGTATTTGATTTGATTTTGGTTTCTATCGGTCGATTCCGAAAGCCAGGAAGGCACATCCGCCTCTCGATTCCAAGAAAAAACCTGTTGAAAACGGCTGCCATCCGCAGGGACAACGAGCCCGAACGGCCTCGGCCAATGTTTGATTCCCCACAAAGGCACAGCCTCGGCTAGCTTCTGGTAGCCCGGAGGAAACGCGCCCGGATGCTGACCGGCCCGGAATGCCGACGGCAAATGTAAGAAACTGTTTTGATTTTTCGGCATTCCGCGCCTCGAATCTGCACGTAAAAACGGCCGACCCGTCAAAATTCACAAATCCGTAAAAAGCGGACCTGTTGGATGTCGGTGATAGATACAAGCCCTTGAACAGAGCAACATACGCAAAAATGGATCAGTCTTTGGCATCGGCTATCGTCTTCTGAAGATTCCGGAAACCTTTCCCCAAAATCTCGTATGCCGGCAAGACGGTAAGGAAAGCATTGGGATCCACTTGGTTGACCACTTCACGCAAGGTACCAATCTGAGTCTTCGGCAAGACGGTATAGATGATATGCTTCTCGTCGCCCGAATACAAGCCCTTGCCTTGGAGGAACGTCCCGCCCCGATGCATCGTGAACAGGACGGCATCGCGCATCTCCATCGGCTTGTCGGTAATAATCAGCACCGCCTTTTCGGTACGGACCCCTTCCATGATGGTATCCACCACCCGGCCATAAACAAAAATCGTAATCCACGAGTAGAGAGGTATCTCCCACGAACGCAGCGCGATAAGACCTAACAGAACCACAATCGAGTCCACAATCGTAATGTAGATGCCCACGTTGTTATGGGTGTACTTGGCGATAATCTTGGCCAGCACGTCCGTGCCCGCGCTCGTCCCCTTGGCCTTGAAGATAAGGCTGACGCCGACCCCGAGGACCGCGCCCCCGTAGATGGCGGCCAGCAAGTCGTTGTCGGTATTGATCAGCGGCCCGTTCGCCTGCAAGGAAGTGTACAAATCGGTAAAGACCGCCGTCGCCACAAAAGTGACTACCGTCTTCAAGCCGTAATGATGCCCCAGGAAACGATAAGCTGCCAGCCAGAGCGGGATATTGAAGAACAGGGCCATCGTACCAATCGGCAACCCGTCCGGGAAAGCCTCGAACCAGCCCTTGGAGATGGCATTCAGCACAATCGTGATACCGTAAACCCCGCCAGGAACAATGCTATGGGGCGCACAAAAGAACGAATAGGCGGCAGCAGCGATAGCCGACCCCAAGATGATTAGTAAATAATCACGCACCAAACGTTTGCGACTCAATTCCGACAGCAGCACGAAAGGCTTCAACGGCCGGTCTTTCTTGATATCCGAAAAATAGGGTCCTGCATACGATTTGGCAAATTCCGCCTTGTCAACGGTCTTCGCTTTCTCGGAAACTTCTTTCTTTTGAGAATTCCCGGCCTCGGGTTCCTGCAAAAGTTTATCTTCGGCTTTCACTCTCTATCGGTTTTACTGTAAAACTAACACCATATAACTTATCCAGAAACAAAAGTACAATTTCCGCACTTATCTGATTGGTTTCTTCCAATTCATTATACGAATCCAGTAAATCGGAATGTCCTTTCAACAAATCCTGCATATAAGCAGGCTCTATTTGAAGCACTTCCTTTTCATCTTCCTCGAACTGCCCCAGCAAATAGCAAGAACGGCTTAAATCGTCGCCCGTAGTCGACAAAGCTCCTGCCACAATGATACCGCCAACCAAACCCAAGGCCACCGTCGAGACCGCCACCGCCGCATTTTCTCCAGACATGGAACCTGATCGAGTATATTTAAAACCGATTTCATCCCCAAAGCAGAAACCCGGAGCATATCCCTTGTTAAAACCAAAAGAACCTTTGTATTTCAACCCATAGGTATTAACATACAATGTATCCTTGCAAACCAAGATACGTGCCTGCTTCTTCAAGATATTTTTGAGTTTCTTCTGTTTCGTCTTAACCCGGAACTGGGCCGTACCATCCCATTTCTGAGTCGATAGAGGCACCGGCTCCATCCAGACCGAATCCAGCTGCACCGCCTTGCCTTCCTTGTAATCGGAAACAGACAGATAGTAGCGGTCTTGCGCCCGCGCAAAGGCGCAAAACAACAAAACCATCCCCAAGAAAACCACCTTCCCCATTTTTAAACTCCAAAGTCATTTTGCATAACGGCACTGCCTATCCATGCGTTCGCATTACTTGATATGGTCGAAGCCCTTGCCGTAAACGCCGGTGGCATTGGTGATGCTCATGAAGGCATTGGGGTCGATATCCCGGATACGACGCAGGGTCGATTGCAGCTCGTACTTGCGCACCACGATAAGCAGCACCTGGGACTCGTGCTTGGAATAATAGCCTTCGGCATGCAAAAGCGTCACGCCCCGCTTCTTCTCGTTCACCACCATATCGGCAATCTCCTGGTATTTGGCCGAATTGATAAGCACCTGGACGCTGGCCCGGCTACCCAATACAATCAAGTCGATCGTATAGGAAGTAACCGCCATCACCACATAGCCGAACAGGACGACCCTTATCGACTCTTCCAGCGGGTTTCCCCTGAAATAGTAGAAGACAAGGAAAGACGAGGAAATGATGAAGATATCGCAAAGGAGGATCACCCGTCCCGGGCTGATATTGTAAAACTTGGAAACAATCAAAGCCACAATGTCCGTGCCTCCGGTACTCCCGCCGTAATTGAAGGAAATACCTATCGAAAGCCCGATCAAGGCACCGCCTATCACCGCCGAAAGAAGCTTTTCATCGCCCAGGATGGACAAATCGCCGATAATGCCCGTCCACATGCCTACAAAAACGGAAAGCATGACGCAAGCGTAAATGGTCTTGAAGCCGAAGCCTGTCCCCAGAATCTTGAAACCGATGAGCAGCAAAACCATATTGATGACGAAAGCCGATACCGCCACAGGAATCGTGTTCCCGGTAGCATAGTAAATCAAGGTGGCGATACCGTTCACCCCGCCGCTCACAATCTCGGAATTGATAATGAAAGCAACCACGCCGAAAGCGTACATCGCCAAACAGAGCGTGATAATGATGTAACTCTTGATTTCCCGTCTCAACTGCTTAGGGTCTGTCGGGACTCCTTTCTTAATCCAGGCCCAAGCATTTTTGAAAATCTGCATTTTATGGAAACTTATTGGTTGTTTTGGTTCTTATCTACTTGTAATATACTCACTTCTGACAGTTAATTGTCATTCCTTTCTTCACGGACTTCTTCAAAGTCCACATAGTCGTCATTCGGCCCTCCCGGCGCCGGACGAGCGTTCCGGAAGTCCTCTCGCGGAGGAACGTAATCGATGCTCACCTCCCCTTCGCGACGGTTCGGATCCCGAGGCTGCTGCCCGTAGGAAGCTCCTCCTTGGTTTTGAGCCGATGCCTGAGACTTCCGCCTGTGGCCAAAGAGGGAAATGCCAAAAATCTTCCGGGCAACAATCATCACTATCGAGATTACTACCAGGAAAATCCCTAACAAAAAGGACAAAATAAATGACAACATATTCTCAATGATTCCAAACAGATTTGAAAAACGAGCCTTACTGACGCCAAACCAACAGTCGAAACAGCCCGTTCCCAAACCCCGTCTAAAAAAAAATTCTGCTATCCCGTAATGGAATGAACAGAATTTCAATAAGGAGGAAACGACCCCACAAGGCATATCCTGATTGCTCTCCGGCTTTTCATAAAAGGCTGCCCGAGTCGCCGACCCGCACCGCCATTCTATCAAGCCCAACCTTGGCAGGAAACCTCCGTTTTACCAGAACGACCTCTCGATCGCCCTCTTACCTCTCGTCGGAAACCGTCAAGCGAGCACGGCCTTTGGCTCTACGAGCGGCCAAAACACGACGGCCATTATGCGTGGACATTCTTTCACGGAATCCGTGTTTGTTGAGGCGCTTGCGAACGTGGGGTTGAAATGTACGTTTCATCTCTCTATTGAATTACAATTATAAAACTCTGTGATTTAACACTTTCCTTCCACCAAAGGCTCTTTCACGAGTTCTTCCTCCGGCAAAAACAGGCTGCAAAGGTACAAAGGCGGCACGACAAAACCAAATCTTGTCCACAACCTGTTGATAAGTTTTGCCGGACTCTTGCCGGGGAACGCCCCATGCCCGCCCCAGCCAGCCGCTCAACGTCCCCCGGTAATGACCGACAGGAAACGAGGAGCAAGCCGATGCAACAGTTTGTACAAACCGATGCAGAACAAAGTGACCGATGCGGCTGTCAGCAAATGCATCCAGAAACAGTTCCATCCAGACAACGGGACAAAAGAAGCCAGCAACTTACGCACAAGCCCGACCAGGATAAAGTGCAAAGCAAAAATAAAGAAACTTGTCTGGCACAACGGCACATTGACCCGCAACGTCCCCCTGCCCACCATACGGCCAATCCAAGCAATCAGGAAAACGACACTGGCACAAAGCCCAATCTTGTTAATCCACTCTACCTGCCGCCAGCCTTGAAGATGGCAAACCACTTGCCAGGCGGCCACTAACAAGAACACTATGCCCGACAATCCCATATAAGGCTCCATGTCTTTGACAAAGTTCCGTTTGTTCAAGGCGAACCATGCCCCCAAGGCGAAAAAGAAGAAAGTATAGGTATGCATCCTCAGCACCACATCCACGCCCAAGAACCAAGGAAGAGCGCATAAAAGCACGCCCCAAACCCGCAGATACTGGACTAGCACATAAAATACCGGGCTGAACAGCATGACGACCATCAAATTCCGGATAAACCAGAATTGCCGGGCCACCGGGCCGCCCCAAACGGCCATCCACCAATCATGCGCCGTATATTCCCACACGCATTTGGAATCGGGAGTTTCTCCACGCGAAATCAAAAACAGCTGCAAGCAGAGATAAAACAGAAGAACAGCCGCGTTCCAGAACAAATAAGGCACCAGCAGGCTTCGGACACGGCTTTTCAGCTTCCTACCATATACGGGAATAGAGAAGCCTGACCGGAAAAACAGGAAACCGGAAAAAAGCACCAGTGCCGGCAACCTCTCGAAAACCCCAGTGAAAAGATATACGAACAAGGAATAACCGCCTTCGTATTGCGTAGATGGCCCCACAAAACGGGAATGGGTAAACACCACCGCTACAATCAAGGCGAAACGGAGAAAGTAAATCGTATGGGACAAGACGGTTTTCTCGTCCAAAAGAGCTGGAACTGCTTCTTGTTTAGCCTTTCTCATTTCTGCCAGAATTTCCCTCTTTACACAAAAACGGACCAGACCCGGAAAGGACGTTTCCCATCCTTCGCAAGCCTAATCCGTCTTCCCTTTGGAAACCTTTGCTCCCAGTTTATTTCTTGACGCTGTCTTCCGGATGATGAATCCCGGCATAGTCCATAGCAGCCCTGACAAAAGCCACAAACAAAGGATGCGGGTTCTCGACCGTGCTCTTGTATTCGGGATGGAACTGGACACCGACAAAAAAAGGATGCGACGGAAGTTCGACCGCCTCGACCCGAGTCAGCTCTTTGCCTTCGGCATTCGTCCCATGATTGATTCCGGCCATCTTCATGCCCGCCGCCTCGAAATCGGCAATATAATCGTTGTTGAACTCGTAACGATGGCGATGCCGTTCGGAAATATCCTTCTTGCCATAGACCTTGTAGAGCAGGCTGTCCTTTTCCAGGGCGCAAGGGTAAGCGCCCAAACGCATCGTCCCGCCCATGTTCTTGACGTTCTTCTGCTCGTCCATGATATGGATCACCGGATACTTGGTCTTGGGATCCATCTCGGTGGAATTGGCTGTTTTCCAGCCCAAAACATTGCGGGCGAACTCGATTACGCACATCTGCATCCCCAAGCAGATACCTAAGAACGGCACGTTCTTGGTCCGGGCATACTCGATAGCGGTCAACTTGCCTTCAATACCTCTCTTGCCGAAGCCCGGTGCCACCAAAACGGCCTTGCAGTCGCCCAGCTGTTCTTCCACATTGTCCTTGTCGAGATGCTCGGAATGTACCATTTTTACCTTGACCTTGCACTGGTTCACCGCCCCGGCCTGCAAGAACGATTCCAATATGGACTTATAGGCATCCTTGAGTTCCACATACTTCCCGACCAAAGCCACCTGGATTTCCGAATGCGGATGTTCCAGCTTGCGCAGGAAAGAGCGCCATTTGGTCAGATTGGGACGACCGCCGTAAGGCAGCTTCAGAATCTTCAGGACCTGCTTGTCCAAGCCTTCCTTCTGCATCAGCAACGGCACTTCGTAAATGCTTTTGGCATCCTGGCTTTCGATGACGCATTCGGGCTGCACATTGCAGAAAAGAGCCACCTTGGCGCGAACCCCCTTGCTGAGCGGATGCTCGGTACGGCAGACAATCACATCGGGCTGCAAGCCTTGCTCCAGCATCGTCTTGACCGAATGCTGGGTCGGCTTGGTCTTCAGCTCGCCGGCAGCGGCCAGATAAGGCACGTATGTAAGGTGTATCACCATCACGTCCTCGCCCATTTCCCAAGTGAGCTGGCGCACGGCCTCCACATAAGGCAAGGACTCGATATCGCCAACCGTCCCGCCGATTTCGGTGATAATCGCATCGAACTTGTCGCCTTCGGCCAACAGGCGCACGCGGCGCTTGATTTCATCGGTCACATGCGGAATAACCTGAACAGTATGCCCCAGGTAATCGCCGCGACGTTCCTTTTCAATGACGCTCAAATAGATACGTCCTGTCGTGACATTATTGGCCTGCGAAGTGGGAATATTGGTGAAACGTTCGTAATGACCCAAGTCCAAATCCGTCTCGGCCCCGTCCTCGGTCACATAGCATTCGCCATGCTCGTACGGGTTCAATGTCCCCGGGTCGATATTGATGTAGGGATCCAGTTTCTGAATCGTGGTCCTGTAGCCACGGGAAAGCAGAAGACGAGCCAAAGATGCTGAAATGATGCCTTTCCCTAAAGATGATGCGACACCTCCGGTAACGAAGATGAATTTGGTCTTATGCTTATGCATGGTCATATCGTTTTTCCGGATTGCAAAGCTACGGCTTTAATTTGAAACTAACACAGCCCCGCGTCCAAAAAGTGCGAAAAACACGCGGTGTCAGACATTGCGGATGACATCGTCAAGGTCGTCGGCTTCGGGCGAGATGTTCAAAATTTGAGCTATCTGCTTGGCAGTCATTTCAATGCAGAAATAAGCGCACAGGCAACACAATATCCCAAATTCCCTGTTTTGGATAAAGGCATGTTCTATGTATCCGGACGCCAACGGTTCGACATCATAAAAAAAAGTGCGCCCGGAATAAACCGGAACGCACCTTGGAATCATGTGGATTTCCCCCTTATCTTCCACATATCCAAGAGCGGGATAAAGAATGAATCCCTATCTCGCTCCTGAAGGATTAACGGATAACCAGCTTGATTACCTCTGTCTGCTTGCCTTTTATCAGGCGCAGATAGTAAGTACCTGAATTGCGGCCTTGCAAATCCACCTCTTTCTTGCCGGCCTCTTCCCATTCATACATCTGCAGCAAACGACCTGCAGAGGTATAGACTTGGGCTTTCATGGCCGAGCCGACCTCGACATGGAACAAACCGTCAGAGGGATTGGGATATACGGTCACTGCCAGCGTACCGGTAGTCTCATTGGCCACATCCTCTTTAAAGCTCGCGCTGACCGTCACCGGCTCGGCTGGCATCCTGTACGTCCGCTCGGCTTCGGTGTTGCCGTCCCACCAGGAAACGAACTTGTATCCCTCGTCAGCCACCGCGCTCAGATTCAGTTCCACACCGGCTTCCAGTTCCGCGCCCGATTCCACCGCCTCGCCGTTCATCGTCACCGTTATCGTACCGTTTTCCGGCTGCGTTATCGTCAGCACGTACAGGTCCGGCTGGGGTTCTTCTTCCGCTTCAAAGCTCGCGCTGACCGTCACCGGCTCGGCTGGCATCCTGTACGTCCGCTCGGCTTCGGTGTTGCCGTCCCACCAGGAAACGAACTTGTATCCCTCGTCAGCCACCGCGCTCAGA
>JADIMZ010000042.1 GCA_017694335.1 Candidatus Pullibacteroides excrementavium | reverse complement strand
ACTGAGCTACCCCGCCTCAAAAGTGGCGGCAAAGGTAATAAAAAATTTGAAACCAAAAAATTTTTATTTTTGTAGTTTCTCTAGAACGTGTTTTCCCGTTGCTATAAGACACGCTCTTAGGGCCTGAAAACAACTAGGACCTCAAAACAACTCAGCATGAAGAACCTCCAGATGGTAGACCTCCGTTCGCAATACAAGCATATACGGAGAAAGCTCCGGAAACGACTGCGAAAAGTCATCAAGGAATCGGCTTTCATCAATGGAAACGAAGTGAAGCTATTCCAACAGAACTTGGAGCAGTATTTAGGGGTGCGCCATGTGATTCCTTGCGCCAGCGGGACGGAAGCGCTGCAAATCGCGCTGATGGCGTTGCCATTGGAAGAAGGCGACGAGGTCATCATCCCCGACTTCACCTTCGTCTCAGCGGCCGAAGTAGCTTGCCTGCTCGGGCTGAGGCCGGTATTCGTGGACATAGACCCCCAGACTTTCGTCATGGATCCGGCAGCGGTGGAAAGAGCCGTTACGGAGCGGACGCGGGTCATCGTGCCCACGCATCTTTTCGGGCAGTGTACCAACATGGCTGCCATCATGGAAATTGCCGAGAAGTACGGCCTTTACGTGATAGAGGATGCCTGCCAGTCGTTGGGGGCCGACTATATATTGAGGGAGGGATCGGGTCAGCTGCAGATGGGGCCGTTCACTTACGATTACCGCTGCGCCGACAAGGGGGTGCGGAAAAAGGCCGGGACGATAGGCCATATCGGCTGCACCTCGTTCTTTCCCAGCAAGAACCTTGGCTGCTACGGGGATGGCGGGGCTATCTTTACCGATGATGACGACTTGGCGGCCCGGATGCGGCAGATTGCCAACCACGGATCGGAAAAACGTTATTCCTACCAAACCACCGGGCTCAATTCCCGCTTGGATTCAGTGCAGGCGGCCGTGCTCAACGTCAAGCTGCCGTATCTTAATTCCTATAACGCCCGCCGCCAAGAAGCCGCAGCCTTTTACGACCGGGCTTTCATCAGCTGCATGCAGCTTAAAGTGCCGGTGCGCTGCCCGTACTCCACGCATATCTTCCACCAGTACTGCCTGCTCTGTCGCAGCGAACAAGAACGCAAAGCCTTGCAGTTCCATTTGCAGAAGACGGGGATTCCGACCAAGATTTACTACCCCAAGCCTTTGCACTTGCAGGAGGCGTTCCGCTTCTTGGGGGGCAAGGTTGGAGACTTCCCGGTTTCGGAAGATATTTCAAAGAGAATCATTGCAATACCCATGCACACCGAGCTTTCACAAAAGCAACTCCGGTACATCAGTGCTGCAATAGTGAATTTTTTTAATTAACTTCGCGGCTCTTTTGCCACGGATTTCTTTGGCGAACCCATCGGGGAAAGCGCACTCCAGCCGCTCCCTCCGCAGCCAAGCAGGAATCCACCGGCAGCCGGTACCGCAGGAAAAGCCTGCCGGTTGCCATGCAAGCCAACGGCCCCGTAGTTCAACGGATAGAACGGAAGTTTCCTAAACTTTAAATAGCAGTTCGATTCTGCTCGGGGCTACAAATCAAATTTAGAGCAAGCATCTACTTCGTTGCGAAGTTCGCGCGGCTCAGTCACATACTTGAGTATACTCCTTCGCCTCGCTTCACTTCGACGCCTCGTATCTGCTCACTCTAAATTCGATTTGCACGATAACAACGCCTCGTAGCTATTCCTCAATCGCATTCTTCCTGTAATCTGTTTTCGTTTCCGCCTCGTTCATCCTAGCATCTTTTCTTCTTTATCCACTTGCATTCGATATTCCACATCGAATCACTTTGAATCCGACAAGCAAGAAGTGAGGCTTTCGGCCGGTATCCCCAGCTTGGAAAAAGCGAACATCTTCTTGCCCAAGTCCTTCAATGATGCGCCGATATGATAGACTTCCGCATTGTCGATTATCAGGAAGCGGTCGTGGATGTTCTTGCAGACACGCAACTCTATCGGTGGATACTGTGCGTCATATTTGGCCAAATCCAGTTGCAGCTGGCGGCTAAGCCTTTGCGTGCAGATGGTTGCGCTCACCCCTTTGCCACGTTTGCCCAGCATCATCAGCACCGATTCATCTACGTAGTTGTCTATCAATAAAAGCGATTCCTTTGCCGTGCGTATCAAGTCCGCCGCGAACTTGTAGGCATCGAACACTTGGCCATCGTAAAAAACGCCCTCCACCGGCGGCAGCGAAGTACGGACGAAAAAATCTATTTTCCGAGCATGTTCTGCCACGGTATATTCCAATTCTGCCAAACGGCGGTTTACCGAGCCTCCTTTCAATATGTATTCTTTCAATACTTTGTTCGCCCATTGGCGGAACTGCGTGCCTCGAATTGATTTCACTCGATATCCTACCGAGATAATGACATCAAGATTATAATACCTAACCCGGTAATTCTTGCCATCTGCAGCAGTTGTCAAGGAATCCTTGACAACTGCATCTCGATCCAACTCTTTTTCTTTAAATATGTTATTCGTATGCAAACTGACATTTTGCTTGGATGTCTGAAACAATTCAGCCATCTGCGCCTGCGTAAGCCACACGGTGTCCTCTTCCAATCTTACTTCTATCCGTACCTCCTCGTCCGACTGGTACAGCACGATTTCTCCTTGATTTTCCTTAATCATTCCTTACTATATTATTAAATTAATACACAGCACTATATTCCATGCATATCACTTCAATTTTCCCCATCAATTCCACCAAATTCCGATGTGCGCAATAGCAACATCTCCTATCGACTCGACAGAAATGCATTCCGGCAGACAAACCACCTTTTCTTCTCTATCCACTTGCATTCGATATTCCACATCGGATCACCTTGAATCCGACAAGCAAGATGTGAGGCTTCCGGCCGGTATCCCCAGCTTGGAAAAAGCGAACATCTTCTTGCCCAAGTCCTTCAATGATGCACCGATATGATAGACTTCCGCATTGTCTATTATCAGGAAGCGGTCGTGGATGTTCTTGCAGACACGCAGCTCTATCGGAGGATACTGTGTGTCATATTTGGCCAAATCCAGTTGCAGTTGGCGGCTAAGCCTTTGCGTGCAAATGGTCGCGCTCACCCCCTTGCCACGTTTGCCCAGCATCATCAGCACCGATTCATCTACGTAGTTGTCTATCAATAAAATCGATTCCTTGGTCGTGCGTATTAAATCCGATACAAACTTGTAGGCATCGAACACTTGGCCGTCGTAAAAAACGCCCTCCACCGGCGGCAAAGAGGTGCGGACGAAAAAGTCCACCTTGTCCGTCAATCGGGCAATTTGCCTACTGTGGTCTTCCAGCGTTGCATCGATGCAACTAAGCCTTTGGTTGACGGAATAGCCTTTGAGCAGGTATTCTTTCAAGACCTTGTTCGCCCAGATTCTGAACTGCGTTCCTCTGATGGATTTCACCCGGTAGCCCACCGAGATTATCACATCGAGGTTGTAGCACGTCACTTTCCGTTGCCGTTCCTCGACCCTTCCTTTTGAACTGTCAAGTATTCCTTGACAGTTGCCGCCCTGTCAAGTTCTCCTTCCTTAAATATATTGTTGACATGCAGGCTTATGTTCTGCTTTGTGGACTTGAAGAGTTCGACCATCTGCGCCTGCGTGAGCCACACGGTGTCTTCTTCCAACCTCACTTCTATCCGAACCTCCTCGTCCGGCTGGTACAGCACGATTTCTCCTTGATTAACATCCATTTTCTTTTGCATGATTTATCAATTTTAAACCCAAATCGGTCATTAGACTTTGGGCATCTTGCCCGCTTGTGTCATGCAGCATGCTTCTCGCTTAGCCGAAGGCGTAGCGGGCTACGTCGAGGCGTAGCGAGAAACAGGATGCGGACAGAAGCGGGCAAGATGCCCGAAAGCCTCATTTCCCCAATCAGAAACGGACACGGCGTGTCTAATGACCGATTTGGGT
>JADIMZ010000041.1 GCA_017694335.1 Candidatus Pullibacteroides excrementavium | reverse complement strand
GTCGATTCCTATCCTGTTCATCTATTGTGTTTTGGTACTTCGATGCCGGGCGGGCGATGGCGTATGCCGCTTGGCATCCCGAAGCTTTTCGGCATCGTTCGCCCCGGCAAAAGCACGGAAAGCAAACTGGCAAAGATAGTGAAAGTCGAGAGCCATGCAAAAGGAGCTCTCAGTTTTGCATGGCCGAACCGCATCCTGTCTTCGGCGACAGCCAAAGATAGCGAAAGTCGAGAGCAGAGGCAAGCCTCTCCCTTGCTTGAGCTATGCCGAGACCAAGCTATCTTCGATGCGAAGCAATCAAAGATAGCGAAAGTCGAGAGCAGAGCAAACGAGTTTGACCGATTTGTTTTTCGATTGAGGCAAAGTATCCACAAAATTTGTGAATATTCAAAAAGGTAGCTATCTTTGTCTCCGAAACGGATAACGGGAATGTACATCGAATTTGACAAGGATTATTTGCGCGAACTGTACGAGACGGGCCGCACGAGCGACAAGAAGCACCGCTACCAACCCGAAATAATACGCGGGTATTACAAATGCGTTATGTTCCTAAAACGTGCGGAAAACACCGAGCAGCTATACCAGATAAAATCCTTGAATTACGAGGCTCTGACAGGAGACAAGAAAGGTGTATCGTCCATTCGCATAAACAGGAAATACCGCCTTGAGTTTACCGTCAGGGAGGCAGCGGGTGAGAAGATAATAACTATTTGCCGTTTATTGGATATTAGCAACCATTATAAATGAAAACAGTTGAAACTGCAAGCAAAAGGGTTTATGCGCCTTGGGAACTGGTTTGTGCCGAGGCAATACACCCCGGTGAAATGCTCAGGGATGAATTGGAGGCTCGTGGCCTCTCCCAAAAGAAATTCGCTGCCCTTATCGGGATGCCCTACACGGCATTCAACGAGATAATCAACGGGAAACGCCCCATTACCGCCGAAACAGCTCTGCGGATTGAGGCTGCGACGGGTATTTCCGCCAATATCTGGACAGGCTTGCAAGCGGACTACAACATGCAGATTGCGAGGCAAAACAAATTAATCTTGCCTGTCCTTGCCCGAATCCGACAGGCCGCTTCCATGCTCTGAAGTCAAACCGTACCGTTTTGCTTTTTCGGATAAAGCACGATGCGTCGCGCCATCAGGCTCATGCACAAGCCCCGGAGGCTGAGGAAGAGCAGCATCGCCAGCCACATCGAATGGTTGTGCAGGCTGCCCCGGAACAGGAAGTAAGCCCCGAAGAATCCCAAAGCCGCTACCGCCATCGTCAACAGCATCGGCTTGGTGGCCAAGCTGCCCGCATAGACCCCGTCCCAGAGGAAAGCCGGGAAACCTAATAAGACCACGCCCAAGATCCAGAAATAATAATCCCCGGAAAGTTCCAGAATCCGGGCATCCTGCGTGAAGATACGGAAAATGCCATTGAAAGCCAGCGCATAGACAAGGCTGAAAGCCGAAGCGATGCCGATGCCCCAGAGGAACACCGCCTTGACCGTGTCCCGCTTGCGTTCCCATTCCCCGCTGCCGGTGAAACGCCCGCTGAGCGCCTCCGCCGCATGGGCGAAACCGTCCATCGCATAGGAGTAGAAGATGAAGAACTGGTAAAGCAAGGTGTTCAGCACCAGATACTCGCTGCCAAAATGCGTGGACTGCGCCGTGAAGAAGCTGAAAACGAAGATGATGATAAGCGTCCGCAGGAAAATGTCCGAATTGATGTTCAGGAAACGCTTGAAAGCCGCTATTTGCCAGATGTTCCGGAACGGGATTCGTTGCATAGGACGCTTGACGGCTCTTTGCTTGACAGCACTTTCTTGATTTTCAGTCAATTCCATTGCTGTTTTTCCCCGCTGGCCGCCCGGTTCACGCAAATGCCATAGCGCGAAGCCGGTATTCAGCAGCAATCCCGTGTATTGCGCCACCACCGTCCCCATCGCTGCCCCTTTGAAACCGAAATTGAAAACAAAGATAAAGAGATAGTTGGCCAGGATATTGGTCAGGTTGATGCTAATCGCCACCCACATCGGCGTGCGCGAATCCTGCCGGCCGATGAACCAGCCCGCGAAGGCAAAGGCCGAAATCGTGGCAGGAGCTTCCCAAATCCGGATCCGGAAGTATTCCGAAACAGCCTCGGTCAAGGCCGGGTCGGGTTGTGCCCAAAGCAAGGCTACACGCAAGATAACCCCTTGCAAGACAAGCAGGAACAAAGCCCCGCCCAAGGCCAGAATCAAGGAACGGAACAGCGTCAGTACCGTCTCCTCCTGCTTTCCCGCCCCGAACGCCTGGGCCGTGAAGCCGCAAGTCCCCATCCGCAGGAATCCCAAGCTCCAGTACATGAAGTTGAAAATCATCGCCCCCAGCGAAATCGCCCCCATCGCATCCAAACTGTTCAGACGCCCGACCATCGCCAAGTCGATAGCCCCTAACAACGGGACCGTCACATTGCTGATCAGGTTCGGGATAGCCAAGTGTAAGATGGCGCGGTGCGTGTTTGGATTTCGGGGCAAAGACATTACGGAGATAAGGTTATACAGTTTGGAATCAAGTAAAAAGAAATGCCGGCAAAAGAAATGCCGGGCAGATTATTGGCGAATCGGCCCGGCTTCAAGTGTCAAATGCTTTAAACTCCCGCGCTTATTGCCGGTTCAGGAATTCCGTCACGTTCTTTTCAATGCGCTCGCTCAGCTTGGACGTATCCGCCTTCTGGAATTTCAAGCCCGTAATATGCTCGTACAGTTCAATGTAACGATCCGAAACCTGCTGCACGAATTCCGGTGTCATTTCAGGCACCTTCTGGCCGGCCTGACCTTGGAAACCATTGCTGATCAGCCATTCGCGGACAAACTCCTTGGAAAGCTGGCGTTGCGGTTCGCCTTTGGCCTGGCGTTCCTCGTAGCCTTCGGCATAGAAATAGCGCGAAGAATCGGGCGTATGAATCTCGTCAATCAAGGTAATCTGCCCGTTATGCTTGCCAAATTCGTATTTGGTATCCACCAAGATAAGCCCCTTTTCCCGAGCCATCTGCTGTCCCCGGGCAAACAAAGCCAGCGCGTATTTTTCCAATTGTTCGTAGTCCTCGCGGCTTACCAAGCCCAGTTCCAGGATGCGTTCCTTGGAAATGTCCTCGTCGTGTCCCACGTCCGCCTTGGTCGTCGGCGTGATGATCGGATGCGGCAGCGGGTCGCTTTCACGCAGGCCGTCCGGCAGCTTTTCGCCGCAGAGCTCGCGCTTGCCCGCCTTGTATTCCCTCCAAGCATGGCCCGAAAGGTAGCCGCGCACCACCATCTCCACCTTGAACGGCTCGCAGAACTTGCCCACCGTCACCATCGGGTCGGGCGAAGCAATCTTCCAGTTCGGCAGGATGTCGGCCGTGGCATCCAGGAAATAAGAAGCTATCTGGTTCAGAACCTGTCCCTTGAAAGGAATCCCCTTAGGCAAGACCACATCGAAGGCCGAGATACGGTCCGACACGACCATTGCTAAGTATTTGTTGTCAATGTTGTAAACGTCGCGGACTTTGCCCACATAAAGGCTCTTCTGTCCGGGAAAATGAAAATCGGTCTTGACTAAAGCTTGATCCATGATATTTTGTGTTTAAGCGTTCTTTCTTTTTATGTTTTTTCGAACCCATCGGCCCGCCCGCAAGGCCCGCCCGGGAAAGCGCACCGCCGCCGCTGCTGGAAACCGATTGCAACTCCATCCGGGCTTCCGGCACCTTGTCCGGCCTGTTCCCCGCGCAGACTTCAAACCGCCTTTCCGCCTTCACCCAGCCGCTTCGGGCCTCAGCGCAAGAAACCGGCGGAGGCAAGACACCACAATGTCAACAGCACTGCAAGCTGTGCCTAGAAACACGCGAAGTCCGCGCTATGCCGTGGTGTATGCAACGAGCCGGTTTGTCTTCTGTCTTACTCCAGAAAACAGTTTTCCTTCAGCAAGGCCACCAGCCCCGCCGAGATTGCCTCGTTGTCCTTCTTCGTGTACCTCCGCTGCGTGAACACCTGCGCCAAGTTGGGCAGCTGGTTCTCTTCCAGCAGTCTCTTGGTCAGCTCGCTATGGTCGGTATCGTAATACAGCTGGCGGATATCCTCGTCGCTCTCCTTGCGGTAAGTCTCGTAATGCACCACCGCCTTGAGCGGCAGACGATCGCTCAACGCCGGTTCTTCGGCCGGGTAGCCCATCGTGATGGTCGTAATGGGAATGACCCCCTTGGGCATTTCTAGCACCTGCGCGATTTCCCGCGCCATGTACAGCGTGGTGCCCAAGAAACAGAGTCCCAGCCCTTCGGCTTCGGCTGCCACGGCTATGTTCTGGGCAAAGAGCATCGAATCGATGCAACCGCAGACAAACCAGAGGAAATTGTCGTAGGAACGTTCCGCCCCGTTAATTTCGCACCAATGCTGGAATCGAGCCACATCGGCGGCCACCGTCAGAACGACCGGTGCTTGCTTGATCATCGGCTGGTTGAAATGGAGAGGGGAGAGCTTGGCTTTCATTTCCGCGCTCTGCGTCACCACTACGCTGTAAACCTGCATGTTGCCAGTATTCGAGGCGCGGGTTCCCGCTTCCAGGACACGTTCCAATACATCTTGGGGGATTTCCTTTTCCTGGTATTTCCGGATGCTCCGGTGACGGAAGATGGTTTCTAAGGTGGGATTCATTTTTTTAGTGTATGGTTTACCGAACCTTCTTGCGGACTGTCGTTCGGCTCCGGCCTTTGTTCGCCTGCAAGGGGCAACTTGGCGGAAAACGCAAGAGGGGGCTGTTACAAAACTACAAAGTTAGCCATAAAAGCCGAAACCGGAAAGCCGAGGCCGCATAGCTTTCGCGTTGTCCGGCATCCCGCCTTTCCCGTTGGCAAAATACGGCATCTTATCCTGTTTATTTTCTGCTTCTTATTGATGGTATGGAAAGATTGCTAAATTTTGACAGCATTTTTTGTGAAAATTGCTAAAATCAGACAGCACTTTTTGTAAAAACTGCTGTAATCTAACAGCGATTTTATATATTTGCAGTGAAATCCAACATAAAAGACATATTGCCATGCAGGTACTGCAAGAGAAATTCAGAATGCTTCTGGATGCAACCGATACTACCTATGTGCGTGACATTCATGACAGCATTGCTTGGGACGACCGGCTTGTTGCCATTCTCGGGGCAAGAGGCATAGGCAAGACTACCCTCGTTCTCCAGCATATCAAGCTTTACGAGGATATTCTTTCCAGCCTGTATGTCTCGGCCGATGATCTCTGGTTTTCGAGCCATACCCTTTATGAATTGGCCGACGCATTCTATAAGGACGGAGGCAAAGCCCTTTACATCGACGAGATTCATAAATACCGGAACTGGGCGCAGGAAATCAAGAACATCTATGACAGCTATCCGAGATTGCGGGTCGCTTATACCGGCTCTTCCATCCTGGATTTGAAAAAAGGCGGATCGGATCTTAGCCGCAGGCTTTTGGAATATTCCCTTTACGGGCTTTCGTTCCGCGAATATTTGGCTTTGAGCCAAGGCATCAGGCTTCCTCAGCATTCGTTGGAACAGGTTTTGCAAGGCAAGATAGATTTCCCTTATTCGGATTACCGTCCCATTCCGCTTTTCAAAGCCTATCTGAAAGAGGGTTATTACCCTTATTTCCGGGAAAAATCCTATTATCTGCGGCTCAATAATGTGATAAACAGGGTGGTTGATGAAGATATCCCTCGTTTCGCCGGCCTTTCGGCAGTGGCAGCCGACAAACTGAAGACCCTCTTGTACATTGTGGCTCAGAGCGTGCCGTTCAAGCCCAATTACAGCAAGATTGCCGAAGGTCTCGGCATCCATCGCAATTCGGTGGCCGAACTGATGCTGTGGCTCGACAAGGCAGGGCTTGTCAGCCTTTTGCGCGAGGAAACGCAAGGCATCAGGCTGCTGGGAAAAGTAAACAAAGTCTATCTCGACAACCCGAACCTGGCCTATGCGCTTTCAGATACCGAACCGGACATGGGCAACCTGCGGGAAACAGCTTTCTTTTCCAGTCTACGGGTGAAATATACGGTAAAGGCTTCGCCCGTTTCGGATTTCAAGGTAGGGAAATACACCTTTGAAGTGGGCGGAAAGAGCAAGGGGAAGAAGCAAGTCAAAGAAGTCAGCGATGCCTATTTGGTGAAGGACGATATCGAGTACGGAAGCCGGAACATAGTACCCTTGTGGGCCTTTGGCCTTTTGTACTGAAGCCCCTTGCTGTGGGAAGGCCGGCTGCTAAACATGCCGAAGGGGTTTCCTGTTCCGAGGATCAAGATGCACGGCACAAGCGAGCAATCACCCTGAAGTCTAATGACCGTTCGTGTTTACCGGGCGGAACCCAAGCCTTGCAGATAAGACTCTATTTGTCCCACGCTGGCATCCTTGAGCAGCACTTTCTTGTCCTTGTCCAGCAAGTAGAGGGTCGGGATGGCCTTGAGGTCGTACAGGTTTTGGTTCAGGATGGCCTGCTCCGCATCGTAGGCATCTATCCAGCCCGGAATATGGGTAACGGGAACCGAAGAGGACTCCGGCACCCCGTCGGGATACAGCGAAAGAATCCGGAGCCTGCCTTGCTCGGCCAGTAGTCCTATGTTCGGCGCTGTCAGGAGCCCGGCCCGGGAGGCGGCACAGCTCTCGCAGCCCGGGTTGTTGAAATACAGGATCAAGAAATCGGCATTCGTCTTGTAGAGCGAAGAAGTCTTTTGCCCGTTCAGGTTGAAGCGGAAGTCGGTGGCCGCCTGGCCGGGCCGGTTCCGGGAAACCAAAGCCAGCAATCGCTGAGGGCGTGTCTTTTCGATTTCGGGAATCGAAGGCATGTTCACCACGGTTTGCAACGCGATAAGGAAATGCTCTTCGTTGCGGACCGGGGAGTTGGGATCATACCAGTATTTCTCGGCCAATTGGTAGAAATAGCGGAAAGCGGCCATGTCGCTGCCCGCCAGTTTGAAGAGCTGGGCGATGGCAATCGTGATCGTGGAAGGAGGGCAGGCAGGAAGCAGGACCACGAAATCGGCAAACGCCTGCTCGCTGATCTGGGGATTGAAGACCAAGGCCGAATCCGAGAAATCGAATTTTTCCCAATAATGCTCCATCAGGTACGCTTGCCGTTCTTCGGGGCGGGTCAGCGAAGAGGGGATTTCAGGGAAGCTGAAGCCGTAGCTTTCGGTCCGGGCGGCATCAGTTCCCCCGCTTTTGCCCGTTTTGCATTGCACCAAAAACAGAAAAGATGCAACCGCTACTAACAGCAAGCCGCATCTTTTATAGAAAATGTTTCCCATATTACAGTGGCACGATGATTTCTCCCGGCCGGGCCTCGTACTGGCTTTTCTTGTTCCCTTTCGGCACAAGCCGGAGGTTGAAGGTATAGTTACTGTTGCGCCATACGTTGTAGGAACGATTGGGCGTGCCGGGTTCATCGTTGCCTAGCAAGACGGTTGCTTCGCGAGTCTGGCCGTTGATGGTCGTGCTGATATGGAGGCGGCAGGCATCATCTTTGGTCAAAGCCGCGAATGCCGCCACGTAATAGTAGCAGCGGTTATACTCGGTGGTTGAAACCTGCAGAGATTCCTCTTGGAAGGATCCCCTTGGGATGGACAAGCCCTCGTAATCGCTTACCCGGGGCGGGAAGGCGAACGTCTGCATCGGGATGTTCTGCAATTGCAGCCGCACTTGGGAAGGACGGCTGTTCCACGGGAAATCTTCGGAAACGATAATCCCGATATTGAAATTGGAGATGATACGTCCCAAGGCTACAGATATCGAGGTGTTTTCAATCACAGGACCTTCGTAGTAACCTGACATGTAGCTGGTAGTCAGATGTCCGGCTCCCAAGTTTGAACCCGACATGCCTTCATAGGGAACGTCCACTTTGTGGTAGGCCTGGAAATCGGTCAGAAGCGGGGAATTGTTGTAGATATCCCGGCACATGCTTTCATCCATATTTGCTATCAAACAAATGGTGGCATCGAGACCTTCTCCGTAAGCTCTGAGTTCAACAGGGAATTCCACGCTCATTTCTCCCGGAATCTGACCGCCATTGGTATAGTCGTGGAAAGAGAACTCCCTTCGGTTTCCTTCCGGGTCGTATTGGTATACGGCCAAGGTCTTGATGGGGTTCAAATCTTCGGGATTCATCTGGTTGGCCGCTTGGATAGTGGGCAGAAGGGTATGTTCCTCGGGCGCCAGTGTGCTGACATGAAGGTTGGTCTTGAACAATGTGCCCTCCCTGTTGCCTGAATCATCGGGACGGGAACAACTGCAGCCTAAAAGAGCCAGAAGCCCGAAAGAGATGTATTTTGAGAAGCAATGCATGATTCAAGTTTTTTAGATTTCCACATCGGTATTCCATTGCACGTTCTGCCAGGAGAAGACCGTGACGCCATCTTCGATGGATACCCGTCCGATGTAATGGTAGGAACGACCCGCACGGAATATCTTTCTGTTGATGTACAAGGTATTGTAGGTTGGAATGCCGTTCATTTGGATATTGAACGAGGCAATCAAGCTATTGGAACGGGCATCGGTAGGCAGGATATACGTATTGGCAATCAGGCTGCCGGCTGGCAGTTCGATACGTTCGCCAGAGAAGTTGAAGTTTTCGATAGCGGAGTCTTGTTGCACGTAGGTACAACTGTGCACGGATATGCGGCCCCGTTTGTTTCCTGGATAGGCCACAATGGTATCTCCTTTGCCTTGATTGCCTAGGGCCGACCAGTTGTAATTACCATTGTCGTAGGGAATGATGTCCTGGCAACCGGTAAGCTCGATGCCGGCCGGCAACAGCCCCAATTGGTGTATGCCGTCCCCCGGACAGATAATGAACTGAATCAGGGCTGTCTGATAGGCCAAGGGGTTAAGTTCAATCATTTGCACGCCGGTATTGCCTGTACCGCTCATCGACAGGTTCACGACCGTGGGCAAGGTTTGCGTATAGCGGCTGTCGTTGGCCAGCAAGGTATCCCCGTTGTCTATCCGGTATCCGTAATTGGTAGCATCGTCCCAGGGACGTGCCGGAGATACAGCCCTGAATCGGTATAAAGCGGGTTCGAGGTAGAGCGACGGTTCTATGGTTCCGGGTATTGCGTTTCCATTGCCGTCTACTTGGCAAGGATAGAGGGCGTTTCCGGCTTCTGAACTGACTACCACATAAGACTTGGGGGTACCGGCTGTCCAACTTGTGTCGTAGGGACTCCAATAACTGCCATTCCCTGATACGGATCCTATTTCATGAATCAGCCATAGGGTGGATCCTTCGGGCAGGGGAAGAGGTTCCTTGTCCCGGTAGGTAATGCCCTCCGCCTTGGGGGAAAGGCCTGCTTTTTGATTGGCTAAGGCAGGGACATCGGCGTAGGCACCGCCTAGATAGAACCGGGCTTCAATCATCCCTTCCGGAATATTGTCTTCCTGGGGCTGGTCGGGGCGGCAGGAGAAAGCAAAGATAGCCACGCCTGCCAGCAGGCAAGTTGCAAGAGTATAGGACAGTATCTTCTTCATGGCAGTCTCCCTTTTAATATTCCGTATCCCGGACGCAACGCACTTGGAAGCCGAACAACTGTGTGGCTCCTGAAGCGCTGATTTGCATATTCGTCATATTGTCGCCTACTGTTTTGATCCAACAACCTTCGCTCAGTATATTGTTTTTTTCTTCAGAAGAGGCATAGGCGACTTCTCCGCCGATATTGAACAAGACTCCTTCTAGCCAGACTGGCGAAACCAATCCGCATATGGGAAGATACAAGGTTTCTACGGGATGAGTCCAGTCATAATTTTTAAAGTTGCTAATGGTCAGGTTATCGGATGCTGTGGCCGGGAAACGTTCTATGACCACGACGCAGCGTGGATCCTCGGCAATTTGAGCCTGTGTTCCGGCGAACTGGATGCTCCAGCGGATTCTGTAGGCTTCGGAAGTTCCAACGTTCTTGATGCAGTAAATGCGTCCCCAATGGTAGGTATAATTCGGGTATGTAGTATTCCCGTTCTCTCTTGTCGGAACCCTGGCACCATTTGTGCAAGTATAAGTGGTATAATCCGTTGTTCCGTCAGGATCCATTCGATCATCGAAAGATATGATGTAAACGGAATTCCTGTTATTGACAGGATCGTCGCTTTCTTCTCTGCGCAAATAAGGATATCCGCCTGTATAAGCTTGTTCCGCTCTTTGATAGGGTGAATTATTTCCCGTAGGGAGCAGAATATTAGGAAGATTGCTCCATCCGAAAACGTTTTCAAAGTCGGGTTCGCTAAAAGTATTGGCAGTAGACCAAGAGCCGTCACTTCCGACGCTCGTGAAACGTCTCATTGCAAAATTGCCGGCAATGGGAGAATAAGGCATGATGCTACGCCATTCATTGGTAGTGGGAAGCCTCCAACCTGCCGGACAAGGATGATTTTCTTTGTCGGCCCAATTTTCAGCAGCATTGGGAATTGTTCCGGGGGTGCGGTTATCGTCATAATAACTGTAATATCCTAGGAGAGGGTTGTTCCCTTGGGGGATTACTCCGATTTGCCAAATGATATTGTTCGCATTGTCTCTGTCGCTGCGACGGGGAGCCCACGTGATATTGTAAGGGGCAAAGCTTCCTAGATTCCATGAGTCAAGATTCACGGCGGGATATACGTATCGGTTGTTTCCTGCGGCAAGAGCTACCGACAAATCGGTGTTCAAGTTGACTCCGGAAATATATCTGCCATAATTATAATCATAAGAATAGATTGGTTCATTCGGGAAATACGGGATATTCCTTCCGAACTGGTAGAAGTATCCTACGCTTTCGTCCCAGGCATCGGCCGATTCCAATGGATTGGGGTTGGTGGCGCCCAAGTTGCGGTCGCTCCAGAGAACCCCGTTGAAGTTGACGGGAATACCCATCTCGAATTCGGCCACTTCGGTATCCAGCCATTCGTAATACGACGGCACGATGGTTAAGACGCGGACTTCGTCGGTAGTGACATTGATACGGATGGTGTAGATGACGTTCGATTTGATTTCAAGCGGATTGGGCGCATTGCCTTCGGTAGACGGAATGACAATGTTGCAGACCTCCGTGCCGTTGGTTCCGATGGTCGACCTGTTGGTTTCGATTTCAAGTGAGAGAGGCGTATTGCCGTGGTTTGCCGGAACATAGGGGAAAATCAAGGCTTCCGACAGCGAGTCTCCTTCCAGCGGGATAAAATCGTTTTCGGCTCCTTCGTATAAAAGGATACCCTCGCTTACAGGGGTCTCGCCGGTAAAATCGAACGTGTTGTTTTCCACGTTCAACCGGCCGGCACTGTAGGCGTTGTGCAGTTTCACGGAAAGGATGCTGGTTTCATTCAATTCGCCTTCGTCCTGGCGGACTACTTCCAGGCGGAGCATCGCCAAGCTGTGCTTGAAAGGTAACGACAGTATGTATTCCGAATTGTCGGCGTTCCGGTTCAGGAGTTCGCCTCGCCGCAGGTCGGGCAGGTCGTAGTACGTTCCTTTTCCGTTAGCGCTTTCTCTGGGCGTAGCCTTCAGGTAATAGATGGGGGAAGAAGCATTGTCGGGTGTGTATTCGATGGCTTCGCTCGGATAAATGGGATCGGTACTGCCTAACGTGAGCCCGTAGAAGTCGAATGTCCGGTCTTCGTAAGAAACATTCTTCGGAAGACGGATGTAGCCGTTGTTTTCTTCGCCTTGTCCATGCAGGATAGGGTCGGACCAGTCCCGTTGCCCGGAGGTTTGCGGGGTCTCTACGATGAACATGGCGTATTTGATTCCGTTTTCAAACGATTTGGCGCCGGGTTGACGGGAACCGTCCATTTGCAAATCCATGGCGTTGAGCTGGAATCCGTGATCCTCTTTTCTCGGATCGGGGTCCTTGCGGCAGGCCATTGCTGCCAGAATCAGGCAGGCCAAAACGAATATTGTCTTATATATACGTGTCATGGCTATTTTGCTTTTGGGTCGATATCAGTTTTCGTCGTTGATGATTTGAACATCTACCACCACATGGTCTTCCCAATCTTCCTCTACCGCTTCAATAAGGAAAGAGTTTCTCATGAATGTGATGGTGATTACGTAGCTATGTCCGGCTTGCAACGAGGTGATGGGGCCGTTATCATCAGAGAGCGTGACGGGAATATCCCATTGCACGCCTTCTTCGATATAGGAATCAGGTGCGAAATTGTTGGTTGAACGATCTCCTGTCACGCGGACATTCACGGTTCCGGGGAAAGGGGTCAGGTCCTTGGCATTGTGCGTGGCCACGTAGAGGGTATCCAGGTCCACCGTTTCATCGTAAGCAATCGAGTTGGCGTGGGTGCGGGTGCTCAGGGCCTCGGAGCCGTAGTAGGAGGCGTCGTTTTCATCACCTATCAAGAGGTAGTTGTTCCCTTTCCATTGCAGGGCTTGGGGCGCATAGGCATCCGGCAGCTGGATTTTTACATTGCGGAATTGCAGCTGCATGAAAGTGGAGGGATCCCGTCGTATTTTGAAGATGAGACGGGCACTGGCGTGTTTGAAAACCAGGTTGGTTCTCGGCCCTGCGCTTTCCATGTCGACGAAAGGCTGTTCCTCGCTCCCGGTGTTGTCGCCCGAGCAGCTCCATATATCGCTTTTCCCTCCTTTGTATACGTCCGTGAGGGGAATCGTCCGGTAGTCTCCGGCCAGTACTTCTTCGGCTGAACCGTTTTTGGGCATAAGTTCCTGGGGGGCATAACCGGTTACGTGGAGCTTTTCGTAGGTATTGGGGTAAGGCACGCCTGTGTTGTAGGGCGTACCCGAGTTGTTGTTATTGTCGTACAGGTATGCGTCAATGGGGTCTTCCGGCAAGGATACCAAGTAGGGTACCGGGATGTCGCTGCGGCTGTTGTCCAAGGTATGGTAGTCGTCTTCCCGCCAGAAGATGAGGCGGGCTTTGACATCATCCCCGCCTTCGGCCTGCAGGTTTACCGACATGGTGGCATTCTTCCTGCTGTTCTGATTCTTCTCGTTGATGTCGCATGCGCAGAACCACAACACAGCAAGCGGCGATACTATCCAGGGTAAAAGTCTTCTCGCTTTCATGGTTCAGCCTATTAGGATGCAATTCCTTCTCCTTGGCCGCCATCGACCCACCCTTTATCGGTCATCGTGTGAACGCGGATGAACGAAGGATGGTTGACAGTGCCTAAGGTGGAAATGCTGTTCAACTTCAATATATAGTAGTGGTTGCGGTAAATGTTGCTTTCGGTGAAGCTCACCGCATCGTTTGTCGTGTGCGTGCCGTTGCCGTCAATAAAGGTGTAGTAATAGCTCCAGCCGTGATTGAAGGGTTTGAAGTCTTCGGAAGGAAATCCGATGGATATCATCGTGTCCATGGCTCCGTAGCTGTAATAGCTATCTGCCGAATTGTTGGAGAAGAACGTTTCTGTGGCATAGAGCCCATCTTCCGAGGGGAATTCTTCATCGGAAAGTTTTCCAAGCCTTTCCAGTGAAAAGTCGAGAAACCGTTTCGACTCTTCTTCCGTATTGAACTTGACTTCAATTAAATGGGTTTCGGCATCGATGGCCGAGCTGGGCTTTGAAAGTTGGTCTCTTCCAATAAGCCCAGTTTCTTTATGGAAGGCGTCTATTTCCGATTGGGTGGCGAGTATGTGGCTGGGGGTGAACTTGGCCACGATCATCAGGTGGGTGGCAAAGGCCCTCGGGATGATGACGGATTCGCTTCCGGTAAAGGGCTTGTCGAGGTTTGTTTCATCGTACTCCAAGGTGTTTTCCATGCAATAGGCACCCTTCGTATATTCGTCGCTGCTGCCTTGACCGGGGATGCGGCTTTCTTCGTAGGCTTCAGCAGAGAGCAGGTTCGGGTGCTTCTCGTTGCGGAACCTTTCGATGGAGTAGTAAACGAAGTTCCGGCTCACATAGGCATTGTCTTGCCATTCCGTTCCGGTCCAGGAAATGCAATCGCTCACGGCAAAGTTCGGATCCTTGTATCTGGCTTCTCCTCCGCCCTCGTTGGCTTGAGGCTGGAAGTAGAATTTCCGGTTGGTGGTATTGACAATGTATTTCAAATCATCGAGACGGATCCAGCCTTGGGGATCTTTTGTCCCGTTCGGGTAACCCAAGGTGCCTTCCAATGGGATGTATTGGGTTCCGTTTTCCTCCTCTACGGCGCTGGTCAAATGAATCTTGGCCACCACGCGGGTCAGTTCCGAGGTAATCCCGACTTGGATTTTTCCGTTTTCGGGGGCTGCCACGTTGAATATTTCACTTTCATTGGCGTTGGCATCTTTGCCGATTCCGAACATGACCAAGTTGAGCAGGCCGGTATTGTCATCGATAGCGGCGCCTTTGGAATCATAGCGGGCTACATCGTAAACCACCTGAGCGTAATTACCCCAATCGTTTGTGGAACCGCTGGAGGTGTAGTCGGCATTCGGTCCTTTGGCACGGAGGTGTTCCCGCTGGAAAACGTTCAGGTTCGCGGCCAAATAGACATGGTATCTTCCCGGTTTGAGGTCGGCGTCTTGTTCGTAGTGCATTCCCCCTTGGATCGTTTCTCCCGTATGGCCGCCGATGGTTATGTTGAGCACGCTGTCGTGCCCGATGTTGTAGATTTCCTGGCCGGTATTCTCGTCTATTGGCACGAAGAATACATCCAGGATGTCTATCCTGTTTTCGGCATCGGTGCCTGCAGTTTCGTCTACATAGGGAAGTGTGATGGATAATTGGGCGTTGACATTCATCAGCTGGGGCGTGTCTTGCCGCTTGTCATCGGACAATATGTCCCTTTCACAGCCGATGAGGCCTGCCAGCAGGACAGCTGCCGATGCGAGGGAAAGTATCCGATATGATATGTTCCGCAACATGATGATGTTGTTTGTTTCTAATGGTTAATACAGGGGGACGGTTTCTACAAGTCGGTGTCCACAAGCACGATTTTCCATGGTCCTATCTGCAGGGTGGTAATCATGCCGGTTCTCTGGTCCAAGAAGAATACGATGTTGAACGAAGAGTTCCTGTCCAGCCATTCCTGGTCGGACATGTTGTTGTAGTATGTGCTTTTGAACATTTTGAGATAGGCAACCAAGTCTATGTCCAAAATGTTCCCTTTGGATTCGTTGGCAAAAATCTGCAGACGGGCTTCCTGGTCTGCCATCAGGCGCAGGGTGTTGACTTCCGCTTTGAGTACGTCAAGTCCGTCCTGCGACAGGGAATTCTTGAAGAATTCGGTGTAGATGACGGGGTCGTCATCCAAAAGTTCGTTGTTGAAGGCCATTTTCCCGTTGTTGGCGGTGATGCTGAAACGGTAATCCCCTTCGTGCAAGGTGTCTCCGTCTTCGGTCTGGATGAGGAACACCAATTGCTTGGTGTTGTTCATCAGATGGACGGTGGCTTGCGAATGGTCGGTGGAGTCGATTTCGATGGAGGATACGCCTTGCAAAAGGTTCCCCAATCCTTGTTTTTGCTGCAGTTGGCCGTTTTCTTGGCGGCGCAGCCTGATGCTGAAGTCTTTCATCGAGGAAACGCCTTCTGTCAACGGGCTGGTCTCGTACAGGTCGTCGGTGTTGCCGCCCCAAGCTACCAGCTGGTAGGTGCCTGCCGGCATCGAGACGGGCATGCCGTACATGCCGTTGGACAGTTCCATGGCGGAACCCGAATAGGTGGTCACAAAAAGGCTGTCCTGGTCAAAGACATAGAGGTTCATTGGCATCGGCGAAGCAGGGAAAGCATCGGCAAAGCTCATGTTGTAGTCATAGACAAAGCCTACGTTTTGCTGGCACGGATCCAAGTCCTCATAAACCGCGCTGCAGGAACTTCCCATTCCTACCAGGACCAGTGCGAGCAGTTTTCCATACGAGCGTTTCATCGGTTTAATTTAGTTGCTTTCTACCATCAAGTTCTTTTTCCCGTTGGCTTGCTGGCCGCAGGGGACGTTTAATGTTTTCCGGTGTGCCGGAGGATATCCGGCACATCGGAAAATGGGGGAGACTACAGTTCAAAGTCGTTGACAACGAGATGCCAAGGCATTACGCGAACTTCCATTTGGATGAAAGCGTTTTCGCTTTCAACAGGTTCGTCAGGAATGGTGGGAATAACTTCTCCGAAATTGGAAATTTTCGTTACCGCTACCATGTACCAGTGATTGCGGACTACGGCGTATTCCATCGGAGTCATACTGCCATTGGTAGGATCTTCATATTCGTGGCCAATAACGGCATGGTAATAGCTGTACCCTTGTTTGTAAACCTTGATGCCGTAGTTGGTATCCAGTTGATATAATTCTTCGTCAGTGAGGTCTGCAAGTTTGTCCAGCAGAGTAATCGCATCGGCGGGATCTACTTGGTCGTCAACGGAAACCGCGGCCGTGTAGTATTTCTTTAAACTTTCCTTATTGGCCAGCAGGACGCCCGCATATTGATAGAAAGTGCCATCAGATTCCAAGGTATTGGTGACTTCGACTTCCTGACCACCAACCAGTACTTTGCCGTTCGCAAGAACATCGGCGCCAGGCGTGTGCTTGGCACGGAAGAATACGCCGGTGTAGTTCGTTGTCGCGGCATCCTGACCACCGGTGAAAGTGTTTTCCATGCAATAGATGTCGGGGTATAACGGAGTCCCTTCTACGCCTAAGTCTTCGAAACCTGCACTGCTGCTATTGTTGGCAACAAGCTCTCCTGCGGGTGTGTTTGTGTGGTTAGGGTCTTCAATCGTGGTATTTTCCCTATTGTTATGGCCGAATACGTAGGTTTTCGTATTGAGGTTGCTCAGTTTCA
>JADIMZ010000040.1 GCA_017694335.1 Candidatus Pullibacteroides excrementavium | reverse complement strand
TTCTTGTCTATGTCATATTGTCCGCGCAAAAGGAATATGCAGACATTCGTGTCGAGTAGGTATTGTTTCATTTTAGAATGTCGGAATTTCTTTTCTGAATTTACGACTTGCCCTTAGCTCTTTTGCCATTTTATCCGGGCTTAAATCCGGATAATCTTCGTCTTTCCATATCCCATAGAAATTGCTGGCAGATACATGGACAGCTTCGGCTTCCTCCTTCTGGGCTTCCTCCATCAGTTTCTCGGCAATCCATCGCTTGTTGTTGGCACTGAGCGAGAATTTATTAATGAGATTCAATATTGCCTCTAATGAGATAGTTGCTTTCATGATCTGTTCTTTTAATCGAATCTGTCTGCATATCGCAAAAATAGTGAAAGTCGAGAGCAGAGGCAAAGCTTGCTTTGACTATGCCGAGACGCATCCTATCTTCGGCGACAGCCAAAAATACGAATTTATTGGAATAAGACCCTATCGATTAAGCAAGCTATGATAATTACATCACTTCTTTGGCAATAATCAGCGTTTTGATTTGCGTGGGATGTTGCGCTAAAGAGGGGCTGTAACGAACATGGTTGCTGACCTCTTGCGCCCTGAGGCGGCAGCGTGATTATGCCGCCTCAGGGCGCAAGAGGCTAGCGGAGACAGGGTGGATACACCCTAAAGCCCGATGACCGATGGGGGCAATTACGGATTATTTGCTTTCCGAGTCCTTGGGAATGGAAAATCTGATAGGCAAGGCATACTGGACGTCTATCTTTTCGCCCTTCTGTTCGCCGGGAATCCATTTCGGGGATTGCGACAGGACGCGGACGGCTTCTTTCTCGAAAAGGCTGTAATCCACGTCCGCTTTCTGGCCGGTGATTTGGAGTTTCATGGGTTTGATGTCACCGAGGCCCCCATCCTTGCGGACAATGAAACCGACATATACCGTGGCTTCCGCTCCGGCATCGCGCAAGGATTCAGGGTATTTGATTTCCTGGCTCAGCCAATCGAGGAAACCTTCCGGGTACTGCGGCCTCTTGTCCGGTATGACGCGAACCGGTTCTTCCTCCATGGCTCGGGAGGAGAAGGCTTCCTGTTCGGTCTGAGCCGCAGGATGCGTCGTGGCCTCCATCGTGGGCATCGCCTTTGCCGTTTGGGATTCCGGTTTTATCGTTGTTGATACCATGGAAGCAGGTACTTCAGGTTGCCGGGCGAACGCTATCAAGGAAGCCGCCAGCAGCGGGATCATATACAAAGCCTTTGCATAGATCCATTTCGAGGATTTCTTTTTCTGGATCATAGTTAAACGTTTTTTGAGGTTAGTATTGAATGAGTGCGCCAGGTGGTACCGGTCCCGGCCCGTTGTTTCTTCAATCAGCAGGTATTGGTAGTCTTTGGCATCGGCCCCCGATTGCAGGACCGCTGCATCCGCCTCGTATTCATGCACGGCTTTCAACTCCTTGAGAAACAGCCAGACAAAAGGGTTGAACCATTGCAGCAGGCATACCAAATCCATCAGTATCAAGTCGTAGGAATGTCCCAGCCGGATGTGCGCCTTTTCATGTTGCAGGATATGAGGGTTGATGCTTTTTCCTTGTCCCTCCGGCAGCAATACGAAATGGAACCAGCTCATGGACGGGATGTTTTCCGGAACAGCAAAAATCCGGATGCCTTCTTGCTTTTCCATCAGTTTCCCTTTGGAAATCAGTTTGCGCAAGGCTCGGCAGGGGAGGATGCCGATATGGAAAAGGCAGAGTACGGCTCCTATGATGTAGATGGCCGACAGGATGGGAATAGATATTGGTTCGGAAGAAGTGCTTCCTTTGAGGTCAGGGGACGGTGTGGGGGACGGGTTCGCTTGCAGGAACTCCCATGTCGCGATTCCGGAAGGGCTTTCAGTCAAGAAATTCATTTCAAGGTGGATGCAAGGAAGCACCAAGGGTAGGAGGACCGAAGCCAGGATGAAGGCCCGGTTTAAGCGGAAACTCTTTTCCTTGCTAAGCAATAGCTTGAAAAAGAGATGGAAAATGGCGATTCCGATAGCTGAGTATCCGAGATAGGCAAGAAAAGCTTCCATGGTTTCTGTTTTTTAGTGTTCGAATCAGGTTTCGGCCTGCCGGCCTGGATTCTGCGAGCAGTTGTCTTTTTCCACGCGGGCGGGATTTCCTCTTTGAGGATTGCGTTATGGCAGTGTCTGTTCAGCCTGCGGGCAAATCACCGCGCTTGCTTTTTCGAGGCTTTCGCGGGTCTTTTCCCGTTCTTGGGCGTTCCCTCGTTTTTCTCAATGTCGGCAATCATCTTCTTGAGTTCCTCCACCGAAATCTTTTCTTCCTCCACGAACATCGAGACGGCCGACATATACGAATTGTCCATATAACGATGGATGATGTTCTTGATGAAGCCTTTGCCGTATTCGGCTTCCGACACCTTGGCAAAATAATGGTAGGAAACGCCTTCGGCCTTGTGGTCCACGAAGCCTTTCTTTTCCAAGGAACGGACCATGGTCGAAACGGTGTTGAAATGCGGCTTGGGCTCCGAGTATTTCTCCAGAAGCTGGGCCACGCTCATCGGGCCGTGTTTCCATAGCATTTCCATCACTTCCTCTTCCTTTTTGGTCATATTGCTTTTCATGGTCTTGTTTTTTTATGGGCGATGCCTAAGCAAGTGAAAACCGATTCGGAATGAGAATCCGGCCTTGGCTTCGCGCGTTGCTTCTTCTCTGCAAAGATATAACTATTTTTTGTAGTTGCAACTATTTTTTTTCGTTATCATGAAAAAGGATGTTTCCGTATCTCCCGATGCCGCATGGGGGCAATGCTGTACGTGGCAGGAAGTCTTGAATTTACGTTGCCGCCGAGAAGTGTGCTGGGGGATAAAATGTGGCTCGAAAGGTAGGCTTCGTTCGGAAAAGTGTAACATTTGTGTGACACTGAGTGTTCCAAAATGTTACACTTTTGTAGTGAGTTGAAATGTTAAAATTTTGATATTTAGCATGTTAAATATTTTGGCATAATTTTTGCTAAAGAGAACAACTCTTGGAATCGTGCGTTTTTTCGGTTTTTAGACCACCATAAACTCTACATCTTCCTCGATGTAGCGGAGATTCCGTGACGTATGCAGTGCCGCTTGTTTGTAAACGGATTCTGCGTACCTTTACAGGTTGAATCTATGTGTTTGTAAATAACTGTGGGTTAATCGGTTTAGGTGTGGTGGCGGCTTGCGGGGCATTCGGCTTCGCCATACGGGCCTCGGCCTTAGTTAAAGAAGATTATGGAAAAAGACGGACATATATTGGTGGTGGACGACAACAAGGCGGTGCTGGCTGCCGTGGAGATGCTGTTGAAGCCCTTGTTTGCCAAGGTGACGACCTTGTCCTGCCCGGACGAGATCCGGAATGTGCTCCGGCGGGAGGAAACGGATGTGGTCTTGCTGGACATGAATTTCAAAGCCGCCATCAATAACGGCAACGAGGGGCTTTTTTGGTTGGGTGAAATCAAGGCGATGGAACCGGAAACGGAAGTAGTCCTGTTTACGGCCTATGCCGATATCGACTTGGCAGTAAGGGGATTGCAGCAAGGAGCCTGCGACTTTGTGGTCAAGCCTTTCGACAATGGCAAGCTGGTCAGCGTGCTGGAACGCGCTTTGCGGATACGGCGTTCCAAAGGAAGCCCGGAGATGGCGATGCCGGTATCCGCCGAAGATTCTGCATCCTTGATGTTCTGGGGAACGAGCCCGGCCATGCAGCGGATCAAGTCCTTGGTGGAAAAAGTGGCGCCGACCGATGCCAATATCCTGATAACCGGTCCGAACGGGATTGGCAAGGAGATGATGGCCAAGGAAATACATCGTTTGTCGCTTCGCCGGGACAAGCCGATGCTGAGCGTGGACGTGGGGGCTTTGTCCGAAAGCCTGTTCGAGAGCGAGTTGTTCGGTTATATGAAGGGGGCTTTTACCGATGCCAAACAGGATCATGAAGGCAAATTCGAGCTGGCCGACCACGGGACGCTTTTCCTCGATGAAATCGGCAATATCCCGCCTCATCTTCAAGCCAAGCTGCTGACTGTCTTGCAGCGCAAGCAGGTGACCCGGGTGGGGGGCAATCATCCCATTCCGGTGTATATCCGTCTTGTCTGCGCCACCAATTGCAATCTGCACGAACGGGTCGCTTCCGGGCATTTCCGGGAAGACCTTTTCTACCGTATCAACACCATCCATATCGAAATTCCTCCATTGTGCCTTCGGACCGAGGACATCTGGCAACTGGCATCGCTCTTTTTGGATAGATACGGGAAGATGTACGGGAAGCCGGATTTGAACTTGGGGCCGGATGCTGTGGAAAGGCTGGAGCATCACACTTGGCCGGGCAATATCCGGGAGCTGGAACACGCGGTGGAGCGGGCCGTTATCATGACCGATTCGCGGATGCTCGGGGCGCAGGATTTCGAGCTGAAAGAACAGAGGGCCGACCGTTCGCATTTGGAGGATGTCAAGGTCGATTTGGTTGAAATGGAGAAAAACGTGATACAGAACGCGGTGGCGCGTTGCGAGGGGAATCTGTCGTTGGCGGCGGCGGAGTTGGGGGTGTCGAGGCAGACTTTGTATCGTAAAATGAAAAAATACGGAATATAGCGGCGTGTGATAATGGGCAATCTACTTCGTTGCGAACCTTACGTGGCTTAGTCACGTACCAAAGTACGCTCCTGCGCCACGCTGCGGTTCGACGCCTCGTATCTTGCCCATTCTGACACGCCGCGCCAAGGTGCCGTTCTGACGCACCATCGGTTTGGAGCGTTGCTTGAGTGGATGCTGACACGCCGCGCCAAGGCCCCGTTCTGATGCACTATCGGTTCGGGGCGGTAGGCTGCGGTTGCCATTGCAAAACGCCCATTTTTATACACCGCGATTGCTGTGTAAGGTCAGAGGCCGATTGCGCGGATATACCACGAGATGGAAGCGGTTCGCGCGATAGGGATTATTGATAGATAGATGAAAAGCCGATTGAGGGATAAGTTCTGGTATGATTTGACATGGGTGGTGCTGGCATCGGCCGGTCTCGCCTTGGCCTTGTCGTATCGTTGCTGGGCGCTGGCAGGCGTGGCGGCATTCCTCTTGGCCTGGCATGGGGTCTGGTTGTGCAAGCTCTATGTTGCCGGACGGGAGAAGCTGCGGCTGATGGTGGATGCGGTGGATAACGAGGACTACGCTTTCCGTTTTCCGACCCAGCGGGGAGACCTCTATGCCAAAGCCATCAATGCCGCTTTGAACCGGATTTTGCAGATTCTTTCGGCAGCCAAGCTTTCAGCCCGGCAACGGGAGATTTTCTACGAGCATGTGCTGCAATCGGTCAAGACTGGAGTCTTGGTGCTGGATGCCAACGAAAGAGTGGTGCAAAGCAACCGGGAGGCGGCGCGTTTGCTGGGCTTGGAACGTCCGCGGCAATTGGCTGACCTCTCTAAGGCGGACGAGAATCTGGCCAAGGTGATTCGGGGCTTGACTCCCGGCAGCAAGCAGACGGTGTCTTTCCAGAACGAGCGCGGCAAAGTGGAACTCTCCATCCGTCTTTCGGTGGTGGACATGCCGCAGGGGGCTTTGCGCATCTTGGCATTGAACGATATCGAGAGCGAATTGGATGAACGGGAAATCGATGCCTGGATTCGGCTCACGCGGGTGCTGACCCATGAAATCATGAATTCGGTGACCCCGATTGTCTCCTTGGGCAATACCTTGCTGGACCGTTGCCCGGAATCGGAAACGGGGATGCGGCAGGGATTGGAAACGATTTGCACTACCGGCAAGGGTTTGATTTCGTTTGTGTCCTCCTACCGCAAGTTCACGCATCTTCCCGTGCCTGAACCGGCTTTGTTTTATGTAAAGGGCTTTTTGATGCGGATGATGGAATTGGCTCGTCATCAGGACCTCAATCCTTCCACTCGGATGGAATTGAATGTGGATCCGGAGGATTTGCTGTTGTATGCCGATGAACGCTTGGTGAGCCAGGTGGTGGTGAACCTCCTGAAGAATGCCCAGCAGGCCATCGGGACGGAACGTCAGGACGGCTTGGTTTCCTTGTCGGCTTACGTGGACGAGCAGGAAGCGGTGGTGATAGAGGTGTCCAATAACGGCCCGGTCATTCCGGCTGATTTGGCCGAGGAGATTTTCATGCCGTTTTTCACCACCAAGAGAGAAGGAACCGGCATCGGTCTGGCCGTTTCCCGCCAGCTGATGCGTCTTTCCGGCGGCTCGATTACGCTCCGTTCCGAACCCGGCCGCACCACTTTCACGCTGAGGTTCATGTAATCGGTGATGCTGTTTTTCTTGCAGGGAAATTGTATTTTTGTAAAGTTATGCTTTTGCATTTGGTTGGATCCAAAAAATAAACAACATGGACAAGGTGAAAGGGATTCCTTACGGGGTGGCGAGTTTCGAGGAGGTGCGGAGAGAGGATTTTTATTATGTGGACAAGACGATGTACTTGCCGGCGATAGAGGAGATGAACAAGTATTTGTTCCTGATACGGCCCCGGCGGTTTGGCAAGAGCGTGTTCGTGAGCATGATGCGGGCGTATTACGACATCGCCAGAGCGGGCAGTTTCGATGCCTTGTTCGATGGATTGTGGATCCATGAGCATCCCACGCCCTTGAAGAATGCGTTCCAGATTGTGTATTTCGATTTCTCGCTGATAGGGGTGGGGGACGGCATGGCGGATTTGAGCCGCCGTTTCAATTCCTATTGCGGGATGGTTTTGGATTTGTTCGCCGACACCTATGCCAAGTATTACGGGGAGGGCTTTGCCGGGAAAGTGAAAGGCTTCGAGACGGCTAGCGACAAGCTCAACTACATCAATTTGCAGGCGCATGAGAAAGGTTACCCCTTGTACCTGATTATCGACGAGTACGACAACTTCACCAACGTGATACTGAGCGACGGGGGGACGGAGATGTTCCGGAAGCTGACGCACGCCAGCGGTTTCTACCGGGAATATTTCAAGATATTCAAGGTGATGTTCAGCCGGGTGTTCCTGATCGGGGTGTCGCCGGTGACCCTGGACGACCTGTCGAGCGGCTACAATATCGACTGGAACATTTCGCAGGATCCGAGGTTCAACCACATGTTAGGCTTTTCGGAGAGCGAGGTGCGGGAGATGTTCCGGTATTACCAGGCGCATGGCAAGCTGAGGGCGGAAGCGGATATCGAGGGGATGATGGCGGAGATGAAGCCGTGGTACAACAACTATTGTTTTGCCGAAGAATGTCTGGGAGAAGACCGGCTGTACAATTGCGACATGGTGTACTACTATCTGCGGCATCAAGTGGCTTTCGGGCATCCGCCCAAGGAAATGGTGGACAAGAACATCCGGACGGACTACAAGAAATTGAAGATGCTGGCGGACATAGACCGGGGCAACAAGCGGGAGGACCGGATGAGCGTGATTGAGGAGATAGCGGCCACGGGTTCGCTGACGATGACGTTGAGGACCTCGTTCCCGGCCGAATACGTGACCGAGGAGGACAACTTCCGGAGCCTGCTCTATTATTACGGTTTGCTGACGATGGGCAGCATGGAGTGGGGCAACCTGAAGATGGTGATACCCAACCTTTGCGTGAAGGAACAGTATTGGGGTTTCATGCGGGACTATTACCGGAAAAGCGCGGAGGTGGATTTGATAGGCTTGCAACGAAATATGCGGGCGATAGCCGAGAGCGGGGATTGGAAACCGCTGGTGTGCCAGATCGCGGAGGCGTACAAGGCCAATTCCTCGGTGAGGGACAGCATCCTGGGCGAACACAATCTGCAAGGTTTCTTCAAGGCGTATTTGGCCCTGAACAATTTGTACTTGGTGGAGCCGGAAATCGAGCTGAACTACGGCTATAGCGACTTTTTGCTGTTGCCGGACAAGCAGCGTTTCCCGGAAGTGGCGCACAGCTACATTCTGGAATTGAAGTACGTGAAGCCCTCGGCGGGCGATGCCGAGCTGGAGGCCAAGAGTCGGGAGGCGGACGCTCAGTTGGAAAGATACAGCTATGACAAGGTGGTGGAACGCCTTTGTGCCGGGACGAGGCTTCATCTGCTGAAGGTGGTGTTCAAAGGGGCGGAGATGGCCGTCTGCGAGGAAACCGCCGCAAGGGACGTGCGTTGATTCGGCCATTCCGCCACTGCGGACAGGAGGCTTGATGGGAGTTTGAGAATTCCCGTCAAGCCTCTTTTTTTGTCCGAACTGTAACACTTGTGTTACAGCGAGTGTTCCATTTTGTTACACTTTTGCGTTTTCTTGGAAAATAGTAGTATTGATTATCAGTAAGTTGATTTGTTTGGCACGGTTCTTGCTGTAAATGGGGCGCGTAACATGGGGGCGGCAGGGAACCGGACATTCATGGAGGTTCCGGCGTTCTCCACAAAGTGAAAAGGATGGAAAAGGACGGACATATTTCGGGTAGGTTCTGCAAACCGGATTCCGAGGGTTTTGGATTCGAGCGGAAAACCTCTTTTCAGCAAGGGCAGGCGCAGCGCAGGCCATGCGGGCAATCAGGCGTAAGCTATTTCTTTCTCCCAAAGTCTAATGGCCGATTTGTGTTCAGGATAAGCAGCGTGATTTGTGTTATTCTTTTTTTTGTTCCACTCAAGGCGAGCGAGCCTGCCTGTCTCCAGGCAGGCCGTCTTGAGTCGGTAGGGCTGCATGCCGGATGGGAAAGGTCGGCCATGGATGCCACCGTCGAGGGTGACCGCGTGGCAATCCCGGAAATCGATTCTGACGGATTCTCGGCATCGGTCGGCATCGCAGAAGTCGGCATCGCAACAAAAGAAAGGGCAAGCGATGAAGAAGCGGATACGTTGAAAATCTGGTCGATGGCCGATTGCATGCGCTATGCGGCGGAACATTCCTACGCGGTGAGGAAGCAGATGTACGAGACCAATTCGTACAAGGCCGAGCGCGACCGGGCCATTGCCTCGTTTTTCCCGAGCCTGAGCGCGGGCATCGGCGGGACGATGAACTGGGGGCGTTCCATCGACCCGAATACCAACACCTACACGACCCAGCAGAGTTTTGCCAATAATTACGATTTGAGTGCGTCGATGCCTTTGTTTGCCGGGGGGCAGTACGTGAAGCAGTGGATGCTGGCGGCTTCCAACCTCAAGATGGGGCAGAACGACATAGCCCGCCTCAAGGACGAGGCAGCGATGAACGCGATGCAAGCCTTTGTGGATGTGGTCTATTACCGGGAGACGGTACGGCTTTCCGAACAGAACCTGGAGGACAGCCGCCGCAATCTTTACAAGACGGAACAGGAAGAGGCTTTGGGCTTGAAAGGCAAGGCGGATGTGGCGCAGTTCCGGAGCCAGGTGGCCACTGCCGACTATCAGCTGACTTCCCAGCAGAACCTTTACAATACTTCGCTGCTGACCTTGAAGCAAGTGATGAACTTTCCTTTGGACAAACCTTTGGTTTTGGACAGCGTTTTCCCTTATTTGGACTTGGCACCGGTTCTGGATAACCCTGATTTGCTGTTCGAGGCAGCGAGGGAAACCAATCCGCAGGCTTTGCAGGCTCGCTACCAGTTCCGGGCGGCGCAGCTGAGCTACAAGATGAGCATCGGGGCCATGATGCCGTCCATTTCGGTGAGCGGCGGGCTGAACACCAGTTATATCGGCGGTTTGCGGGATGTGAACAACCGTCTGATGCGTTTCGATGACCAGTTCAAGAACAATTGGGGGGGCTATGTGTCGGTGTCGATGAGTATTCCTATCTTTTCGGGTTTGTACAGCAACACAGCTTTGCGCAAGGCCAAGAACGACATGATGATAGCCCGGGAGAGCCAGGACGAGGCTTTGCGGCAGCTGCACGATGCGGTGACGCGGGCCATCATGGATTGCAACGGCTATGCCAAGGAGGCGGTGCAGATGAAGGCCAAGGTGAAGAGCGATTCGATTTCTTACCGGCTGACCCTGCGCAAGTACGAGGAAGGCTTGATGAGCCCGCTCGATGTGCAGACCAGCGCGAATACGCTCTTGCAGTCGAGGGCGGATTACTTGCAGCGGATTCTGCTGTATTTGATGAGGTTGAGGACGGTGGATTACTATCGGGGTCGGCCTCTTTATTAAACTCAACATCCGCATCTTGTCCGTTCTGACACGCCGTTGGGCTGGCAGATGTTTTTGGAGAGAAAAGGATTGATTGGGGGCTGCCGAAACCGAAAGAGGAAAAGATGGGATTTGACGGTCTGGATGTGAGAGGTTTGCAGATTCAGTGAAGGCTGATGGTGTGAATCGGTTTGAAAATGGGAATGTGGCAGTGGACATACCGATGGGTTTTCGAAAGGAAAAATGAAGATTGTATAAAACCAAGATACTATGGATATCGCGATTGAAAAAAAGAAAGGGATTCGGAAAAAACATATCCCGTATGTGGCGGGAGGCGTTGTGGTGCTGGCTTTGCTGCTGTGGATTGTTTTCGGCAACCATGCCTCCACTTTGCGGGTGGAACGCCGGGGAATCACGATTGTGGAAGTGCAGGAAGGCCAGTTCAATGATTACGTGCGGGTGGATGGCCAGGTGCAGCCGATAGAGGTGGTGCAGATAAGCCCTGAAGAAGGCGGCATCGTGAAAGAGAAGGTGGTGGAAGAAGGGGCGCATGTGAAGAAAGGGGATGTGATTGTGCGTCTGAGCAATTCGGATTTGGATTTGCAGATTCTGGATGCCGAAGCCCAGCTGGCCGAGAAGCAGAATTTCCTGCGCAACACCCAGGTAACCTTGGAGCAGGATCGCCTGAACAATATGGGCGAGCTGTTGCAGTTGGACATGCAGGTGGGACGTTACAAGCGAGCTTACGAGCAGCAGAAACGCTTGTACGAGGAGGATTTGGTGGCCAAGGAAGACTATATCAAGGCTTGGGAGGATTACGATTTGGCCGTGCGTCAGTACGATTTGGTGGCTCAGCGGCTCAAGCAGGATTCCTTGTCGCGGACTTTCCAGATGGCGGAATTGGAAAGCAACTTGGCCAGTATGCGGCGCAATCTGAAACTGGTCAGGGCCAGGAAAGACAAGTTGGAGATTCGTTCGCAGATTGACGGGGAGCTAGGCTTGCTGGACGTGGAATTAGGGCAAAGCGTCAGCTCCGGGCAGAAAATAGGGCAAATCAACGATTTGTCGGACTTCAAGATACAGGCCTCCATCGACGAGCATTATATCGACCGGGTGCATGCGGGCTTGCCGGCCACCTTCGAGCGGCAGGGCGGGCAGTTCGATCTGGCGGTGCGCAAGGTTTATCCGGAAGTGCGGGACGGCAAGTTCAAGACCGATTTCGTGTTCAAAGGCGAAAGGCCGGAGAACATCCGCAGCGGGCAGACGTATTATATCAATTTGGAGCTTGGCCAAAGTTCGGAGAGCGTGCTGATTCCGAGGGGGACTTTCTTCCAGACCACGGGCGGCAGCTGGATTTACGTTTTGGATTCGGAGGGGAAACGGGCCTACAAGCGGTCTATCCGGATCGGGCGGCAGAACCCGCAGTATTACGAGGTTCTGGACGGCTTGGCACCGGGGGAGAGGGTGATTGTGTCTGGGTATGAGGGGTTCAGGGAGAATGATGTTTTAATATTGGAATAAAAACAAGGGACTTATGCGGTATCTGGTGTTGGCATGCCGGTCGTTGTTCAAGAAAGGACAGCACAATGTGTTGAAGATTGTCTCCTTGGCGGTAGGCTTGGCAGTGGGCTTGCTGCTATTGGCCAAGGTGTTCTTCTTGCGTTCGTACGATACGTTTTATCCGGGTTGCGAGAATATCTACCGGGTCAGGATGGATTACTCGGTGGGAGAAGAGAATGGGGAGTCTTTTACTACTTCCGGGGCGGTGGCTCCGGGCATGGCGGCCGAGATACCGGGCGTGGAAACCTATGCGCGCTTGGTCGGGTATTATCCGGAATACGGGACGGTGATGGATTTGAAGGGTAATCGTTATTCGGTAGAAGAGGTCGGCATGGTCGATACCACTTGGTTCGATCTTTTCAAGACCCCGGTTCTGGCAGGCGATCCGGGCAAGATTTTTTCCAATCCCTTGGGCGCGATGGTTTCGCGGAAAATGGCCGAAAGGATGGGCGGCATATCCCAAGTCATAGGCAAGCAACTGTATGTGGAAGAGTATCCTATGCATCGTTTCACGGTGGAAGGCGTGTTCGAGGACTTGCCGGAGAATTCCAGCCTGTCGCAGGAAATTCTGATTTCGATTCATACGCCGCTTTTGTTCCAGCGGCTTTTGAGCAATTGGAACGGTGGCGAACGCTTCCAGTCTTTTGTCCGCTTGTCGCCCGGTGTGGATCCGTCTTCCTTGTCTCCGGCGCTGGACGAGATGATAGACCGGCATGTGGGTTTCGAGAATCTGGAACAGGAAGGCCTGATGATGCACTATAGCCTGTGGCCGTTGACGGATTACGTGATGATGCATGAGCAAGTCCGGGTCATGTTTCGTATGCTGCTGCTCATGGCGGTGGTCTTGCTGTTGGTGTCCGTGCTCAATTACGGACTGATCAGCGTGTCGGGCATTTTGAACCGGACCCGGGAAATCGCCGTCAGGAAGTGCTACGGGGCGGGGAACAAGGATATACTGCGCTTGTCGCTGGCCGAGACGGCATTGCATACGTCCATCGCCTTGATTCTGGCCGTCTTGATTGTGCTCTCTTGCGGCAATATCGTGGAAGAGATGCTGGATGTGCCGGTCACGGCTTTGCTTTTTTCCCGTGGCGGGCTGTCCCTGCTGCTGGTCTGCGTGTTGTTGGTTTTAGTGTCCGCTTTTCTTCCGGCGCGTTTCATGGGGAAAGTGCCGGTGGCGAGCGCGTTCAGGAACCTGTCTTCCCGGCGGCGTTCGTGGAAAACGGGGCTGTTGGTGTTCCAGTTCGCGGCTTCGGCTTTCGTGCTTTGCCTTTTGCTCGGGGTTTCCCGGCAGTACGGGGCAATGGTGAACAACGACCCGGGCTACGATTACGACAATTTGGTCTATCTGAATGTCAGCGCGGTGGATACCTCTTTCCGGACGAGCTTGGCGCAGGAGCTGGAACGCTTGCCTGAAGTCAGAGGCGTTACCCTGTCCACTTCCTTGTTCTTTGAAGGGGCAAGCGGCAACAATGTCTTCATGCCGGGTTCGACGGAAATCTTGTTCAATGTCTGCGACCTTTATTTTGCGGGCGATGCCTATTTCGATGTGACGGGATTGGAGATTGTGGAGGGGAAAGCCTTTAGGGAAGGTGTCCGTTATTCGGATGAAGTCATGGTCTCGAAATCCTTTGCCGAAAAGATAAAGCCTTTGGTGGATTGGCCGGGGGGCGTGATCGGGCATCGCATCGGAGTGACGGAGCATTCGGGCATGGGGTCGTATTTTGAAATCTGCGGAGTATATGAGGATTTGCGGGTCG
>JADIMZ010000039.1 GCA_017694335.1 Candidatus Pullibacteroides excrementavium | reverse complement strand
GACCGACCAGTACGTCTATATCATGGAGTTGAAAATGGATGCCAGCGCGGACGAGGCCTTGAAACAAATCGAGGACAAAGGCTACGCCAAGCCCTTTGCCGCCAATCCTCGCAAACTCTTCAAAATCGGTGTCGGTTTTTCCAGCGAGACGAGACGAATCAAGGAGTGGAGAATCGAAGACTAAGTTCCTCAAAGGAAAAAACTCTACCCAGTTCACAAATCAGTCCGAAAAGCAACTTTGCGGAAACGGCTTTGTCTATAGCAAAATACGGCTTTCCTTTCAGAAGAAAATCGCACCAAAAGAAGCCACCTAAAAGGCATACAACAAACTACCCCACAGCGTATTAAGAATCAGCATACCCAAATATGGGGATGCTGGAGGGCAAAAAATACCAAGAAATGGGGATTTCACAGCTTGTTTAGCGGTTCTACTTTTGCATCGTAGTTTTTAAGGGTATAAGGAATCCCGACCTCGAAGCCGGAAAAGAAGCACCGGAACGGCGGGATGCCGATGGCGAGACAAGGTTGACCCGGCCCATGCAAGCAGGAAGCGTAGGGAACTTTCTGCTTGCCGGGTCAACCGAAGCCGCCAAGACGAAACAAGACAAAAGACAGACGACCCGTCTTTTGTCCGATACCCGCAAGGGCGAAAGCACAAGACACCCTATCTTGCCCTGAACCTTTGGTGACTACAGTTCATTAAAAGTTGTTTTCCACCATCCGCCACGGCAAGCGAATTGCCAAAGCGAACCGACTTGCCACGACAGATTGGCTTGCCATGAACCTTGTAGCAAAGCTTTCCGCAACAAGCCGGACCGGGAAACAGCTTCGCAAAAACTGACCATAGGAAGTGCGACGCAAAGAAGTGCCATATTTCGTTTTGTTTTTTTGCTTTTTTACAGGTTTGTGTTCAGTTCTCCACGGCGCAGCCTCCCGAGAGGGAGGCGCGACCGTCGGGGAGTTGTCTGAAATCCAGAAAACAGGCAATGCCAACCTGCACCGGCAAAACGCACAAGACGCCTCCTGCATAAGCCCCGCAGCGTCTATTCTACCCGTAAAGGTTCGAATCCGTTTCCTCGACAGCCTTAGCGCCCAGCCCCTCGACTTTGCCTATATCGTACTGACCCATGCCGACGGCCACCGCTACGGCAGCAGTTCCATCACGGACGGCCAATGCGCCTTCGAGGGCATCCCATCCGGACGCTACCGTCTCCAGACCTCGCTTATCGGCTACAAAAGCCTCGACACTTGGATCAGCCTGCACCAAGACACGGCCATCACCCTCCGTCTCAGCCCCGAAATCTACGTCCTGAACGATGTGGTGGTCACCGCCACCGAATCCCGGCGCGAGGGTTCTGCTTCGGTCATCGACCAGAAAGCCATGGATCATCTGCAACCCTCATCGTTTACCGACTTATTGGAATTAGTGCCCGGCAACGTGGCCCAAGGCCCGGTCTATGGTTCGGCCAACTTCATCCACTTGCGCGAAACAGCCAACGCGCCCGAAAGCAACGAGGATTTCAGCATCAATTCCTTGGGAACCCTGTTCGTGATGGACGATGTGCCGATACCCACCTCTTCGACCCTCGAACATGGCACGACTTGGGAACAGACCCGGCAGAACCGAGGTGTGGACATGCGCAGCATCTCCACCGACCAAATAGAGCAAGTGGAAATCATCCGGGGCATTCCCTCGGTGGAATACGGCGACCTGACTTCGGGCTTAGTCAAAATCAAACGCAAATTAGGCGGGAAGGACTGGACAGCCCGCTTCAAGGCCGACACCCGCAGCAAGCTTTTCTTCCTTGGCAAAGGATTGGAGTTCGAACCGCAGAACTTCAAGATGAACATCGGCATCGATTATTTGGATGCCAAAATCGACCCGCGAAACCGCCTGGAGAACTACAAACGAGCCACGGCATCCATCCGTACCCAGAAACGCTGGGAAAGCAACGCGGGCGATGTCCTTTGGAACAGCAGCCTAGACTATGGCGGCAACTTCGACATGGAAGAGAACGACCCCGACTTGGACTTTACCGACGACCGCTACCACCGCAGCAGCCAGAGCCTCGGCCTCAACCAAAGCCTCTCATTCCTGCCGTCCGAAGAAATGGACTTCTGGAAAAGCCTTGTCATGATCTTCGGCTTGAACTACGAGGATTCCAAGACAGAAATCAAACGCCTTGTCCAGCCCAACCGCCCCCTGCCGATTCCCAACAGCATGGAAGAAGGGGAACATGAAGCCTCCTACCTGGCCAGCAAATACACCGCTTATTATACCGATTACGGCAAGCCTTTCGATATTTTCTGGCGGCTTTCTTCCCATTTCGAACTCAACCTGCCCTCCTGGAGCAACCATGTCAAAGCCGGCATCGAATACAAATACAGCAAGAATTTCGGGGAAGGCCCCGTTTACGACCTTGAACATCCGCTCAACCCTACCTCCTCCTTGCGGCCGCGTGCCTACAAGGACATTCCCGGAATGCACCCCTTGGCTTTCTACGCCGAAGACCGAAGCACGGTTTCGATAGGGGCGAACCGACTGGAAATCATGGCCGGAATCCGAGGCAGCAGCCTGTTGGGATTGAGCCGGGACTACGCCATGCACGGCAAGGTCTATTGGGATCCCCGCATCAATGCGGACTGGGTTTTCCCGAGCCTGCAAGTGAAAGGCCGCCCGATGCAGTTCAGCTTAGGAGGCGGCATCGGGATGCAGACCAAGATGCCCACCTTGGCCCATCTCTACCCTGATCCGATTTATAACGATTTGGTGCAGCTCAACTATTTCCATACCAATCCGGAATGGAGATACATCCTGCTCACCACTTTCATCACCGACCCCACCAATTACAAGCTGGTACCGGCCCGCAACCTCAAATGGGAAATCCGCTTCGACGGGTCGTATGCCGGCAACCGACTCTCGGTGACCTACTACCGGGAATCCATGCACAATGCGTTCCGGGCGGATGTCATGCCGAAAATCCTGCATTACACGCATTACGACCTCACCTCGATTGAACCGGGTTTTGAAGGGAAACCCACCGCAGAGCAGTTCACGCACTATCCGGATACAGCTATAAGCACCTATGGCACCTACACCAACAACAGCAGCATCTACAAGCAAGGCGTGGAATTTCAATTCAGCTCGCAGCGCATCGAAGCCATCCGCACCCGCTTCACCTTCAACGGGGCTTGGTTCTGGAACACTTACGGCAACAACGAGCCGGTGTACATCGCCTCGAACGAGATTGTGGACAACGAGGCCTTGCCCTACATCGGGCTTTACGAATACGACCGGGACATGCGCTACGAGCAGTTCTATACCAACTTGATGATCGATACCGATATCCCGCGCTTGGGCCTGGGCTTTTCGATAAGCCTGCAATGCCAATGGCTGCAGATGCACCAGACCGTCCGAGCCAGCGAGGATCCGATAGCCTACATGGACCTACAGGGGCAGATGCACCCTTGGACAGAAGACTGCATGGACGACCTCTACCTCCAGCACCTGCACCAGGACTTCGCTTCCGGGGTGTTCGTGCCGCAAAAGGAACGGTTCTCGATGTCGGTGAACCTGAAAGTGACCAAGAGCTTCTTGCAGGAGAAACTGCGGCTGGCCTTGTTCGTGAACGGCATCGCGTACTGCGCGCCGCCGTATTATGTGTACGGGGTGAAGATAAAGAGAAGGAACAGTCCGTATTTTGGAATGGAGCTGAACTTCCGCATATAGACGGCGTGTGATAATGGGCAATCTGCGGCGTTGCCGTCGGGCTCGGACTTGGTCACGAACAGCAGTGCAAGCCGAACGCAGAAACAAACGAAGTTTGAATTATGCTGAGGCGCAGCCTGCTCTCGCTGCGGAGCAGCAACAAAGTACGCTCCCGCGTCCTCACCCTCGGCGGCCTTGCATCTTACCCATTCTGACACGCCGTCTGCGAACTATGATAAAAGACACAACAGCTTTGAATAGGTAGACACATCGGCTGCGAACTAGTGGAAATAGGGATTCCAACCCGTCCACTTTCAAGAAGGTAATAGGCTTGGGAGAAGCGAGGCTGAAAGCGACTGTCCTCCCAATTGCGGACAACCACCGATAAAAAAAACAACAAATTATTAATAACTAAACACTTAAACAAAATGAAAGTTTTCACTAAATTGAGCCTTTTCCTGCTTATGGGAATCGGCATCGTGGCTACCGGCTGCAAGGATCCCAACAAAGACAACCCCCAAAGCCAAGTGACCGTCAACCTGGTTCTGCCCGAAGGCACTACCGGCGAACTGAGCGAAGTCAGCTGCAACTTCACCAACCTCAACACCACCGCCAAGACATCCGTAACCGAATTCGTGGCCAACTCGGCCATCGTGACCTTGGATAAAGGGGCCTACACCGTGGAAGTATCCGGGAAATTAGACGAATACAGCTACGTGGGCTTGGCCGAGAACATCTCCATCATGGAAGACAACCAAACGATTGAAATCCAGATGAGCCTCGGCAAAATCAGCGGCGACTTGGTAATTGCCGAAATCTTCTTCACCGGGACCACGACACCTGAGGACGAACAGTACAGCGGCGACCAGTACATCCGCCTGTACAACAATTCGGACGATACCGTCTATGCCGATGGCGTAGCGATTCTCGAATCGGCCTTCATGACCGTGGACGACTACACCTATACCCCCGACATCATGTCCGAATATTTCTCGGCCGATGCCGTCTATGTGATTCCTGGCGACGGGGACGACCATCCGGTGGCTCCGCGCAGCAGCCTCATTATTTGCGACCAGGCCTTGGATCATCGCGAAGCCAACCCCAATTCCTTTGACCTGAGCGGGGCTGACTTCGAATGGTATGACGATTCCCCTAACCCTAATTTCCTGGATACAGATAATCCCGATGTGCCTAACTTGGACAAATGGTACAGTTATACAGCCACTGTATGGAGCCTGCATAACCGAGGCTTCCGTTCCTACGCCATTGCCCGTATGGAAACCAGCAAGGAAGAGTTCTTGGCCAACAACCTCTATACTTACAACTATGAATTGGTCGTTCCCGGCTACGATCCCTTCCCGATGGACGGGGAAGCCTACAAAGTACCCAACGAATGGATCATCGATGCCGTGAACCTGAGCATCAGCAGCATGTTCCAGCAGATTTGCACCGACCCGTCCTTGGACCGCGGCTGGACGCATTGCGGCGAACAAGACCATGACGAGAACCGGTACAACAAATCCGTGATGCGTAAATCCGATTCGCAGAACAAGTTCATACTGATAGACTCCAACAATTCCACCGAGGACTTCGAGGCGGATGCCGTTCCGTTCTTCCTGCGATAATCCGCGCCATGCAAGACGGGTTCAGAAAATCGCATAGATCTCATTTAGGCGAGGCAACGCCAGTTCTATAAATCGAGGCGAGGCGATTTTCTGAACCTGTCCTAAAAGACATCCTCAAGCCCTTTTCCGGGTAGAAAATCCCCGCATGACCTCATGCCAACGGGCATTTTTCCTCCGAAAAGCCTTGAGGATGTTTTCTCCTTCTCTTCTTTGCCAATTGCCACTTTACAACATGCCTGATTACCATTTTTCCAAATTCGCCTTCATTTTTTTTGCTGGTCTGACCCTCTCTTGCCTGCACACCTCATCCTTGCAAGCGCAAGGAAACGACAGCCTTGCCTCGCGCAAAAAGGCCAGCTTGGCATCGATCGTTTCCTACCATACGCCTTACGGCTACACGCAAGTACAACAGATGCTGCCGGACAGCCGCCTGCCACTGCATCCTGCCTCGCTGACCACTGTCCATATCATCGGCACATACAACCGTGATCGGCATCAGCCTACTTCCTTGGGCAATGGCTTCGCCGAGTTTTCCATCGGCGCCGACTCCTATATCCGGCTTGCCGAAAATGCCAAAAAGAAAGCCCGGAAAAAAGAAAAGGAATACAGCGATGTCTTCTGGGGCAAGGCCCACTACACCTACGGCCAGAAACAAGCCGTAATCGGCAACGAGACTTCCGACTACCTGATGCTCTTCCCCTACATCATGAGCGACACGGCTGGCGGAGACCTGACTTATGAAGAATACAGTTTCGGCGGGGGATACGCCCGTGGGAACGACAAGATACGCTGGGGAGCATCGCTCGATTATGTTGCCAAACAGGAATACCGCAAGGTGGATCCCCGGCCTCGCAACATCACTTCGGACTTGAATATCGAAGCCTCGATGGCATTCCGCCTGCCAGGACGCTATTTCTTGGGCTTCGGCATCGAAGGCGGCTTGTACAACCAAAGCAACCAAGTAGTCTTCTACAATCCTTTGGGAGGGCCACCCACTTACAATATGACCGGCTTGGAATCTTATCTGAGCCGTTTCAGCTTGGACAACGCTTCCATCGACTATGCCGGAGGGCATTACGGCTTCAGCCTCTCGCTAAGTCCTGAAAAACGGAGCGGATGGCACAGCACATTTTCCTACCAGCATCAGCTATTGACCCGGATCAGCAACGGAGGCTCGGCCAATATCGAATTAGATCTAAACACTTTAGACTACGATATTTTCAGTTGGAAAACGGCCTATTGGAATCCGGAACATCATCGGCTCCCGTGGGGCATCTCGCTCCATTTGGACTACGAACACCGCTACGGAAAGGATATCATCTACGGCCCGAGCCAAAGCGACATCTATCCGGAACTGATGCGGGTCCAAAACATGGATATCCACCACGGAGAAGCCCGCCTGCAAGCGGATTTTCTTTGGAATCAAACAGATGAAGACCTGTTCTTGCAGCCTTTTGCTGCCTACGAATTCCTCTCCTACCGGCATCAGTCCCCGGAGGAAAGCTTTGACGGGACGGGCATCAGCCTCGGGGCAAGCATCCGGAAAATCTGGACACTGAACGGGCAAAGGAATCATCGGGAGAATGCTTTCTTATTGGGCGGCGAACTTTCATACCGTCAAGGTGCAGGCGTTCTCGACCCGGCGGCGAAGCTCGGTCTCGATGCCCGTTGGGCCATCGGCATCGGAAAAACTTCTTTCCACATAGACCTCTCGGCCTGTTACGGCTATTTCCTGTCCGAAAGCTGGCGGAACATGTCTCCATGGAACGAATACGCCCGGCGCTCCGGCCACAGCCCGCATGTTTTCCAGCTCCGGCTCGGCATTGGGTTCAATTTCTGAAATTTGGCATTACAACGTCTTGAATCCGAATCCGTCATCAGACTTTGAAGCAGAGACCGGAATCGCATCAAAACCGAACACAAACGCCACTATTCTAAACTTGCTGTAAATTTGCAGAAAATTTAGAATGGAAAAGGAGAAACAGCAAGCTATCCCAAGAGCCAACGTAAAGCGTTGATTCGGCGGATTCCATCATAATCGGCATCGGGATCCTCGTCCAATGTCAATATCCATTTGGGGTATTGATCCTTTATTCGCTGCAATGATGCCAATTCACGCCGCAAAGTATCTTCGGATCTCACCGTAGCCGCCACTTGATAGTAAGCAAGACCTTGGTCGTTTCGAACCACAAAATCCACCTCCAAATTGTCCATTTTACCCACATAGACTTCCGGTTCGCGCCGCAGAAGCTCCAAATAAACCACATTTTCCAATATCCGACCCGCATCAAAGGAACGGCTTCCTAACAGAACCCGCCTCAACCCCATATCTACCAAATAATACTTTTCCATGGTCTTCAGCAACTGCTTGCCGCGAATATTATAACGCATAGCCCGGTAAAGGACAAAACTTTCGCACAAGGCAGCCACGTATCGTTCCACTGTCTTTGAATCCATTTTCCGGCCATCGGTCACCATTGTGTCGGAAATCTTCTTCATAGACAATGCGTTGCCTATATTATCCGCTAGAAAACGAATCACGCTCTCCAGCATCAGCACATCCGAAATCTTATTCCGAGAGACAATATCCTTGACCACCACCGTATCATATATCCCTGATAAATAAGTCGATACTTGACCCCACTCTTCCAAATCCAGAACATAGGGAAAACTGCCCCAAGATATGTATTCCGAATATTTCTGTGCAAGATTCGAAGCAGCCCCTCGTCCATCCACATATTCCCTAAAGGACAAGGGAAGAACAGGAATCTCAACGTAACGACCTGACAATAGAGTCGCTATCTGGCTCGACAGCATATAGGCATTGGAACCTGTAATATACAAATCCACGCCAGCCCTGATATACAGGCTGTCAACCACCTCGGCAAAATTCTCTACGTGCTGAACCTCGTCAAAAAAAATATAGGTAGTCCTGCCTCGGCGCAAACGTTGCTTCACATACGAATGCAACAATTGGGCTTGGCGCAGTTCATAAAAGTCGTAATCCTCAAAATTGATGGCAATTATCTGATCGGATCCGACACCATGCTCCAGCAGCCATTGACGGTACATTTCCAACAAGGTTGATTTCCCACAACGGCGTATGCCGGTTATCACTTTTATCAACTGTTTCTCTTTAAAACCGATAAGTTTCTCAAGATAGGCTGGCCTGGCAATCAGTTTCATGGTCAAATTTTTCTTTAGGCATGTTCTATAAATTCGGATTAGTGGTCGTCCTTAGCGATGCTCCTTCTCGAACCCCACTGCAAATATACATTTTTCAGGACTACATTCCAAAAAGTATTGTAAAAACAAAAGTTTTTGGAGCGTGTTCCAAAAATAACAAAATTTTATGTAATTCCAATTTTCCATACTCCAACGCCCCTCTTTTCCTATGCTTCTCCTTCCTGCCTTTTTGATTCCGCCCGAAAGCAGCTCGACAAACCAAGGGCGAACAACCTCATCATCCGCATCGAGCCATCAACAGCATCGAGCCAATCGACCCGAATCGGCCATCAAATTTTTGGTTGGCCTCGGTGCGTCTTAATAACCAATCGGTGCCAACAACGGCCTTGGCAAATCGATGGGAAATACCCATTTTTAGGTATTCCACACCGCACATATCCCCATTTTTAGGTATAGGGAAGGCCGTCTATCAGAAGTACTTTTGCCCTGTTTTTCCAGCATGATGTCCCGGAAAGCCGACCTTGGTTTACCGAGGCAGTGCGGTTGTCCCCTACAGAAAGCAAAAACTCACAGTCATGATAACCTTAAACAAATCCTTATGCGTCCTGGCATCGGCCCTGACGCTGACATTGATGGTCTCCTGCGGCAACAAGACCGCCCAACCTGGCACAACAGCCTCGACCGAACAAAAAGCGGCACCCCAAGCCGTGATGAGCATTGACGAGCTTTTGGCATCGGCAGAAAAGAACATTGGCAAAGAAGTGACCTTCAAAGGTATCTGCACCCATACCTGCAAACATGGTGCGAAAAAGATGTTCATGATGGGCAGCGACGACACCAAGACCATCCGCGTGGAAAGCGGTTCGTTAGGCAGCTTCGATACCCGCTGCATCAACAACTTAGTGCAAGTGACCGGCATCGTGGAAGAACAGCGCATCGACGAAGCCTATCTCCAGCAATGGGAGGAATCGGCCAAGAACCAGACCATGGAACAGCATGGAGATGGCGAAGCCGGCTGTGATTCCGAAAAGAAGGCCCGGGGCGAGACCGGCAACACGGTAGAGGAGCGCATTGCCGATTTCCGCGCCCAAATAGCCGAACGCAAGGCCAAGGAAGGCAAGGACTACCTGTCGTTCTACTACGTGACCGCCACGGCCTACCAGATTGAAGATTAACGCTGACCTACACCTTGTTTTCGTCCACCCTGTACTCGCCACGTCCTTCCAAGCTGAAGATCAACCCCTGTCAGCCACTAGACGCACCGAGGCTTTTCCAATCCCGGGATGATTCTTGTCGGGAATCAACCGCGGAAAGAAAACACGGCATTTTCTCCTCTTTGATAAAATGAAACTCAACGCAGCGAAAATCAGGTCATGGTGCCGTACTTGGCATCGAGACCTCTCCTTTGTCTTTGCCGGGATGTTCATCGTCTATGCCCTTTCCGGCATCGCCATGAACCATCGGGACAGCTTCAACCCCAATTATTCGGTGAAACGCAGCGAACTGAAAGTGGACAAAAGCCTGTTCAGCCAAGGCAAAGCGGGCAAGGAACAAGTGCTCCGGATTTTGGAACCAATCGGCGAAAGCCGGAACTTCACCCAGTTCTATTACCCTGAACCGAACCAGCTGAAAATCTTCCTCAAAGGCGGCTCGTCGGTCGTCATCGACATGGAAAACGGAACCGGGGTCTATGAGAAACTGAGCCGTCGGCCCATTTTCAGCTTCGTGACCAAGCTGCATTACAATCCCGGTCGTCTCTGGACGTATTTCGCCGACGCTTTCGGCATCGCCATGATCCTGATCACGATTACCGGCCTTGCCATGCTCAAAGGAAAGAACGGACTCTGGGGAAAGGGCGGCATCGAGTTCGGCATCGGCATCCTGATACCGGTTATAATACTGTTAGTCATGTAACTTATGGAATCCATCATAGAATGCAGGAACCTGACCCATTTCTACGGGAAAAGGCTCATTTACGAAAACCTGAATTTCAAAGTGCCCGAAGGCCGGATTTTGGGGCTGCTGGGCAAGAACGGAACCGGCAAGACCACCACGATTAATATCCTGAGCGGTTATCTGGAACCTCGCAAGGGTGAATGCCTGATTTTCGGCGAGAACATCCGGAACATGAATCCGGCCACACGAGCCAGAATCGGGCTGCTGATAGAAGGCCATGTGCAATACCAGTTCATGACCATCCGCCAAATAGAGCGTTTCTATTCGGCCTTTTACCCCCAATGGCGCAAGGATGCCTATTACGAACTGATGGCCAAGCTCAAAGTAGCGCCCGGACAACGCATCGCCAACATGTCCTGCGGGCAGCGCTCGCAAGTGGCCTTGGGGCTTATCCTGGCCCAGAATCCCGACCTCTTGGTCTTGGACGATTTCTCCTTGGGTCTCGACCCCGGCTACCGCCGCCTGTTCGTGGACTACCTGCGGGAATATGCCAAGGCCGAGGGCAAGACCGTCTTCCTGACTTCCCATATCATCCAGGACATGGAACGTCTGGTGGATGACTGCATCATCATGGATTACGGCCGGATCCTGCTGCAATGCCCGGTAGCGCAAATCCTAAGCAATTTCAGGATTTACCGATGCCAGATAGACGAATACCGGAACGGGGAAGCTCTCCTGTCCTCGATAGAAGGCTGCGGCAAACTGTACCATCCTTCGCTGATCCGCCAAAACCTGGAGTTCGGTTCATTCCTGAGCGATGCCGAAGTGGGCCAAATCCTGCAGCAGAAACAGATAGGATACAGTCAGTTGAGGAGCGAGGGGGTGGGGTTGGAGGAGGCTTTCCTTAGTCTGACCGGCAAATACTAGAGCCGTGTGTGATAACGGGCGAACTGCTTCGTTGCGAGCCTTGTCCAAGTCGGTCATGTACATAAGTACACTCCCTCCTTGG
>JADIMZ010000038.1 GCA_017694335.1 Candidatus Pullibacteroides excrementavium | reverse complement strand
GGTCTCGTGGGCTCGGAGATGTGTATAAGAGACAGTCCTGATATTGGTGGGCAAGCCTTTGGGTTTCTTCTTGGCTGTTTTCTTGTAAATGGTTCAGGGCCTTGTGCAGGTTTTGGTTCGTTTTCTCTTTCGATTTCAATTTATGGCGGTATACCTGCAATAGGGAGCCCAGGAGAATCAATGTGGCGAAACCTGCAATCAGGAAAAGAGTCTTGTTCCGGTTTTTCAATTTAGCCTTCAGGTATTCCGATTGCAGGATTTGCTGTTGGAGAAGGCTTTCCTTCTGTTCGTGCTCCAAATCGGCCTGCATGGCCTTGTCCCGGATTTGCAGGTTCGTGACCGAATCTTTCAGGGCAGAGCCTTGGAATAAGTAGTTCCAGGCTTTCTGGTAATTGCCTTGTTCGGCGTAGATGGAAGACATGTGGATGAGGATGGAGCTTTGGTTGTGCAGCAGCTTGTTCTGCTGTGCCGCTTTCAAGGCGATCCGGTAATATTCCAAGGCTTTTCCGTAATCTTTCTCTGAAATGTAGATTTCTGCAATGTTTTGCAGGCAAAGCACGTAACTGTGGGATAGGTTGCCTTCACGCTGATAGGCATCGATGATTTTGAACAAGAGGTCTTTGGCTAATTCTGTCTGGCCTGTTTTCAAGTAAAGCAAGGCCATGTTCTGGTTATGCGTGGTCAGGAAAGCGGTCTGTTTCAGGGCTATGGCATAAGTTTCGGTACGTTCCATCTCTTCAATGGCGTCTTGGTACCGGCCTTGTTCGTATAGCAGGGCTGATTTGTGGTTGCTGAAGATGAAGAGCGTGTTGGTGTCTGTTTGATGCAAGGCGTTGGTAGAATCAATGAGCCTTTGGGCTTGAAGGATGTGTTTTTCAGCCACGGGTAATTGGTTCAGGTTGATGAATACCATGGAGAGGAACGCATGCGATCGGATTTGGAGGTCTGGATCGGGGCTATTGTCCAATATATGATACAAGTGCTGGGTGCTTTCTTCGTAATCGCCTTGGTAAAAGCAGATTCGGGCTAATCTGTAGAGGATTTCTTCCTCTTGCCCGTCAGCGTCGGTTTGCTGGCTGTATTCAAGTGCTTTTTGGTAGCATCTTTTAGCCAAAGTATATTGCCCTTCGGACTCCCGCAGACTGCCCTTTTGCTGGAGCAGGTCGGCAGCTGATGCCCAATCTTTCTTATGGCTGTTTTGTTTTATCAATGAATCAAGAGCCTTTACCTTGTCGGTGGTGGAATACAAGGGATTCTGCAAGATATACCGGAAGAGTTCCTGGTTCTCTTTAGCTGGATTATCGGCCCGGCACGGGACGATGCAAGTTGAAAGGAGCAGACACAAAAAATATTTTGCAATTGATTCAAGCGAGAGGTTCATTTGAGGATTTTCTTGTTATGCTTTATTCCACAGCCAAGACCAGGCCTTTGAGGTATTCCCCTTCGGGGTGGTAGATGCTCACCGGATGGTCGGCGGGCTGGGTGAGCTGGTGCAAGATACGGACCTTGCGCCCGCTTTGAGCCGCTGCGCTGAAGACCGCCAGGCGGAAATCTTCACGGCTGACGGCTTGGGAACAGGAAAAGGTGAAGAGGATTCCGTTCGGGGCGATTTTCTTGAAAGCTAATGCGTTCAGACGGCGGTATCCTTGCAGGGCCTGATGCAGCACTTTCTGGTGCTTGGCGAAAGCCGGCGGGTCGAGGATGATCAAGTCGAAATGCCGGTCCATCCGTTGCAGGTATTCAAAAGCGTCTTCGGCCAAAGCCTGGTGCCGGGGACATTCTCCAAAGTTCAATGCCACATTCTTCCGGGTCAATTCGATGGCCTTGGCTGAGCTGTCCACCGAAACCACTTCTTTTGCGCCGCCCCGCAAAGCGTAGAGCGAGAAACCTCCGGTGTAGCAGAACATGTTCAGGACATGACGGCCTGCGGCGTAATGCTCCACTAGGCTTCGGTTGTCGCGCTGATCGATGAAGAAGCCGGTTTTTTGGCCTTCTATCCAGTTGGGATAGAATCGGATGCCGTTTTCCAATGCGGCTTCTTCGGGCGATGCCGCATCGGTTGCCGGGTGTTTTCCCGTGCAGTCTTTGTCCTGGCCGTGCGCTTTGTCCCCGATGGGTTCGTCCAGTAAAATAGTATCATGGAGAAGATAGCCGTCCTTGGGATTGAGTCCGGCCTTGAAAGGCAGGGTGTTCTCGGATTTGTAATAGACATCTTTCACGGCGCCTTGGCTCTCGTGGCAGATGGCTTCGGCAATCATCCGGCGGTCGAGGTGCATCCCGGGGGAATGGGCCTGCATGACCGCCGTGGAACCGTAGATGTCCACCACCAATCCGGGCAGGAAGTCTCCTTCGCCGTGGACAAGCCGGAACGCGGTATTGTCGGGGCGGACGAGTTTGAGCGCGTGGCGGATCTGCCAAGCCTGGCGGAGGCGTTCGCGGTAGAAATCGGCATCGATAGGGCGATTTTGGAAGGATAGGATACGGACGGCGATGCTGCCTACCTGGGTGTGCCCGATGCCGAGGAACTCGTGCTGCGAGGAATAGACGGCCGCCTTGTCGCCTTCTTCTATGCTTTTGCCGTTGGTGTTTTCGATATGATGGATGGCACCGGAGAAGACCCAGGGGTGGAAACGCTTCAGGGATTCTTCCTTGCCGGGCTTGAGGATGATTTCGGGATAGCTCATAGGGTAGTATATATGCAATTTAGGTGCGAAGATACGATTGTTCTTGCATTTTCGAAAAAAAGTAGTACCTTTGCAGTCCAATATCGCGGGGTAGAGCAGTGGTAGCTCGTCGGGCTCATAACCCGGAGGTCGCAGGTTCGAACCCTGCCCCCGCAACTAGAAGCCTTGCTCAAAACAGATTGTGCAAGGCTTTTTTAGCATAAGGACACTGCCTTTTCAACGGAATCTTTGCCGGATAGCGTGTGAGGTTCGTTCGAAAAGGAAAGGTCTGAAAAAGTGCATCGTAATGAATTGCATCATAAAGACGGCTCTGCCTTAAAATTTGACAGACATGCGTAATATCGTAGCCATCGTCGGCCGCCCCAATGTGGGCAAATCCACTCTGTTCAACCGTCTTACACAAAGCCGCAGCGCCATTGTGGACGAAACCAGCGGCGTGACCCGGGACCGGAACTACGGCGTGGGCGACTGGTGCGGCAAGGAATTTTCCGTGATTGATACCGGCGGTTATCTTTTGGATGACGAAGACCATTTCAACAAGGAGATTCGTCGGCAGGTGCAATTGGCTATCGATGAAGCGGATGTGATTCTTTTTTTAGTAGACGGGATGCAGGGTTTGACCTCGATGGACCAGGATGTGGCCGATTTGCTCCGCCGGACTTCGAAGCCGGTCATCTTGGTGGTTAACAAGATAGACACGCCCAATAAGGAATATGCGATGGGCGAGTTTTACGGCTTGGGCTTCGACCAGGTGTTTCCGCTTTCGGCGGTGAATGGCGCCGGGACGGGCGATTTGCTCGACTTGGTGGTCAAGGATATGAAGGATGAACAGGAGATTATTCCGGACGATTTGCCCCGCGTGACGGTAATCGGTCGTCCGAATGTGGGTAAATCTTCTATCATCAACGCCTTCATCGGGGAGGACCGGAATATCGTGACCCCGATTGCCGGCACGACCCGCGACACGGTCTTTACCCGTTACAATCAGTTCGGCTTCGATTTCTACTTGGTGGATACGGCCGGTGTGCGCCGCAAGCAGAAGGTGAAGGAAGACATTGAGTTCTATTCGGTGATGCGTTCCATCCGGGCTATCGAAAACAGCGATGTCTGCGTGCTGATGCTCGATGCCACGGCGGGCTTGGAGGCGCAGGATTTGAATCTTTTCGGGCTCTGCCGCCGCAACAACAAAGGCGTGGTTGTGGTGGTCAACAAGTGGGATTTGGTTGAGAAGGAGAACAATACATTGGTGAAATACCGGGAACGCATTCTGGAGCGCTTGGCACCGGACAACGATGTGCCGGTGGTGTTCACTTCGGTGATCAACAAGCAGCGTATCTACCAGGTGCTGGAACGGGTCAAGGAAGTGTACGAGAACCGGAGCCGCCGGGTTTCCACCTCGGAGTTGAACGATACCTTGATGCCGATTTTGAAGCAGACACCGCCGCCTATTTATAAAGGGAAGACGGTCAAGATCAAGTATGCGACCCAATTGCCTATCAAGTATCCGGCTTTCGTGCTGTTCTGCAACCTGCCGCAATATATTAAAGAACCTTACAAGCGCTTTGTGGAAAACCAGCTGCGTAGCTTGTGGAACTTTTCCGGCGTTCCGGTGAAGGTGTTCTTTAGGGAAAAGTAGTGCAATCGAGAGTTTGGGCTATGCCGAGATGCCGCCTTTATTCGCTGTGGCGCAGCAAATAGTGCAAGCCGAGAGCCATGACGGGCTTGCTTGGTCTTGTCCGAGACCGCAGCGAAGCCAAACCTTAATGCAATTATGCGAATCGATAAATACCTTTGGTCCATACGTCTTTTCAAGACCCGTACCGAGGCTTCGGAAGCCTGCCGCTTGGGTCGGGTCCGTATCGGGGATGATATTGTCAAGGCGGCCAAGGAACTGAAGCCGGGCGATGTGGTTAATCTGAACCGTCACGGCGTGATCTTGTCTTATAAAGTCTTGGATTTTCCTAAGAACCGGGTCGGAGCGGC
>JADIMZ010000003.1 GCA_017694335.1 Candidatus Pullibacteroides excrementavium | reverse complement strand
GACAAGAAATGGACAATGTCGGCTTGGAGAATTGCCACATTTCAGAAATCACAAAAGCCGAATTAAAATATGGTGCAGAACTTGGACAGCAGCAAGGCCTAAAACGAAGAAAAGAACAACTAAACGAATTTCTGTCCTCGATACAAATCATACCCATAAGCAAGGCTATTGACCTATATGCCTCCGAAAAAGCCAGGCTTCGCCTTGCAGGTATGCCTGCCAACGATGATTTCGACCTATTGATAGGATGCACTGCCATCGTCAACAACATGGTCATGGTAACAGAAAATCTGAAACATTTCAAAAATTTCACTGGCATCCAACTTGAGAACTGGATTAAAAGATAAATACATATTAATCATTTAATCCCACCAAACATCCTCTATCCCACCGTCTTCCAATCCGAAATCGTGCCGGTCTGGGAAGAAAACGAGGCACCGATTTTGAACAATCGGCGGGAATCGGCCGCGTAAGGCATTGCATATCCCTTATCCTCTATCTGCTTCAAAGCCTCGTCCGCGCTGCCGTCCAACTTGAATTCAAAGACATAGACATATTGCGGGGTCTCCACGATGCAGTCCGCCCGGCCCTGGCTCTGCTGCTTCTCAATGTGATGAGTCTGTTCCAGCACATAGGCGAACCGGTCTCCCAAAAGCGTAGCCGTCGCGCTCTTCCCATATTCGATTTCCCATTCAGCCACATAATTTTCCAATCTCTCTTCCAAGGCACCGGGGATCTCAAAATTCACCCCGTTGAAATCGATATGAAACACCGGATACGCAAGCCATTCTGTCTCCAATTTCTCGATGGCCAAGCCTTCAAAAAGCTCCTTCCTGCCCTCGAAATAGCTTTTAATCGTAGACACCAGCAGACTCTTGCCGAACCGCCGAGGACGGCTAAGGGAGTAAACTTTTCCCGCTTTGACCAACTGGAATATCAAAGCGGTCTTGTCAACATAGACGCACTCATCTTTCCTTATCTTCTCAAATGTCTGTACTCCAAGCGGGTATCGTAACATGACTTTCTATTTTTACCAACCACACCACAAAGGCTGAACATAGCCCGTCAGCGCGAAGTTACAAAAAATCCCCTGCCTTCAGGCTGATTAGATTCCACAAAAGTGCCGCGAAATGCCGCCATCAACAAAGATGGCACGTTCTAAAAATAAAATCAGAATCTTTTCCATGAATGCCAACACGAATCCTCTCACAGCTCACTCGAAGCCTCCTTCCCGCCCATCTCAAACCCGATTATCTTTCGTGAAATACACCGGCTGGAACTCCGGAATGTCCAAAGAGGCTATCAGCCGCTTGTAATCGTCCAAACGGAACTCCCCGCCCTTGACCAGCATCTCGAAATCGCCCCCGAAATACGAAAGGAACTGCCCGGTGGGACGATAGCCGTTGCGAAGGTAGAAAGCACGCCGACGAACCCGCTGCGCATTGTTCGGGCAGTTCTCATCCAGCATCTCGATATCAATCAGATGCCGATAGCCCGGATAAACCTCCGGCAAAGTCTGCAAAGCCCGGCTTCCATAACCGCGAGAACGCCAAGCCGGCTCGATCGCGAAAAACGACAGGTACGCCAAATCCTCGAACGGCACAACCACCATGAAACCGATAAATTCCATGCCCTCGGCAGCCCCCGTCCCCTGTTTTCCCGCCTCGAATCCCGGTTCGCCAATACCTTTAAATCCGGAATCGAAAGCAGAATCTTCCTTTGAATTGATTCCCTTCCCTTTCCCGCAGCCAGCATCCTTCCCCCTCTCGTCGCAAGCCCTTGCAAAAACATCCCCATCCGCCTCCAGAACGCCGCTTTCCACATACAAAGCCCAGAAATCGAAATACCCCCGGCCGGCCTTTTCCACCAATTCCCCGGCATCCACATATTCCCCCGGAGGAAAAGCCAAGCGGTTGAGCCGGTCAATCCGATCCATATCCGCAAAATCCGTGTTCTCTACCTTTTTGAATACCATAAAACTCCATTGAAAAAAGGGTGCGCCCTGCTCAATACACAGCAAGACACACCCATCGTATTTCTGACATCATGGCCAATATGCCCCACACTCCCTCGCATCCCATATCATCCATGCAAAAGCGAGTCCGGAACATCCGGAATCTGCCTCAGGATCTTTTTCCGCAGACAATCCGGCCTATGCCAAAGGAAGCCAGACCGGATGTCCCGGCCAAGATTAGAACAACGTATCCAGCACCTTGTCTTCTACCAAGTTGGGCATCGTCACCTTCAGGTCCGGATTGGCATCCATCGCCCGCTTGATCGCGAACATGGCCCCCTCGTTGCGAGCCCAGGAACGACGCGAAATGCCGTTGTTCACATCCCAGAACAGCATCGAGCGCAAACGGCGGTCGGCATCGGCCGATCCATCCAGAACCATCCCGAAGCCGCCGTTGATCACTTCGCCCCAGCCCACGCCGCCGCCGTTGTGCAAGCTGACCCAGGTAGCCCCGCGGAAGGAGTCCCCAATCACATTGTGGACCGCCATATCGGCGCAGAACGAAGACCCGTCGTAGATATTGGCCGTTTCACGGTAAGGCGAATCCGTACCCGAAACGTCATGATGGTCGCGGCCCAGTACTACCGGTGCCGACAGACGGCCGTCCTTGATAGCCTCGTTGAACGCCGCCGCGATACGGGTACGGCCTTCGGCATCGGCATACAGGATACGCGCCTGGGAACCGACCACCAACTTGTTGGCCTTGGCCCCCTTGATCCAGGTGATATTGTCGTGCATCTGCTGCTGGATTTCCTCCGGCGATTCCTTGGCCAGCTGTTCCAGCACCTCCATTGCCAAATGGTCGGTCACATCCAAGTCTTCCGGCTTGCCCGAAGTGCAGACCCAGCGGAATGGCCCGAAACCATAGTCGAAGCACATCGGCCCCATGATATCCTGCACGTAGGAAGGATATTTGAAGCTGCCGTCCGGCTTGAGGATATCCGCCCCGGCATGGCTGCTTTCGAGCAAGAACGCATTGCCGTAATCGAAGAAGTACATGCCTTTGGCCGCGCAGGCATTGATGGCAGCCACCTGACGGCGCAAGGAGGCATACACCTGTTCCTTGAACTTTTCCGGTTCCTCGCTCATCATCCGGTTGCTTTCCTCCAAGCTCAAGCCCACCGGGTAGTAACCGCCGGCAAAAGGATTGTGCAGCGAGCTCTGGTCGGATCCTAGATCCACCTGGATATCGTGCTTTACAATATATTCCCACATATCCACCGCGTTGCCGAGATAGGCGAACGACCGGGCCACCTTTTCTTCCCGAGCCTTGGCCACGCAGGCGAACAACTCGTCCAAATCCTCATGAATCTCATCCACCCATCCCTGCTCGTAACGCTTGCGGGCCGCTTTCGGATTGATTTCGGCCGTTACCGAAACCACCCCGGCAATGTTCCCCGCTTTGGGCTGCGCCCCGCTCATGCCACCCAAACCGCAGGTAACGAACAAAGTGCCTGCCGCCTTCTTGCCGATACGGCGCGTGGCGTTCAAGACCGTAATCGTGGTCCCGTGCACGATGCCCTGCGGGCCGATATACATGTACGAACCCGCCGTCATCTGACCGTACTGCGTCACACCCAAGGCATTATACCTTTCCCAATCGTCCGGCTTGCTATGGTTGGGGATCATCATCCCGTTGGTCACCACCACCCTCGGCGCATCCTTGTGCGAAGGGAACAAGCCTAGCGGATGCCCCGAATACATGACCAAAGTCTGCTCGTCGGTCATTTCCGACAGGTATTTCATCACCAAACGGTACTGCGCCCAGTTCTGGAACACCGCCCCGTTCCCGCCGTAGGTAATCAGTTCGTGCGGGTGCTGCGCCACCGCCGGGTCCAGGTTGTTCTGGATCATCAGCATGATAGCCGCCGCCTGACGGCATTTGGCCGGGTACTCCTCGATCGGGCGGGCGAACATCGGATAGTCGGGACGGAACCGGTACATATAGATACGCCCGTAGGTTTCCAGTTCCTTGGCAAATTCCGGAGCCAGCACCGCATGATGCTTGGCCGGGAAATAACGCAGCGCGTTGCGCACCGCCAGTTTCTTCTCCTCCGCGCTCAGGATGTCCTTGCGCTTGGGCGCATGGTTCACATTCGGGTCATACGCCTTAGGTTCAGGCAACACATCGGGAATCCCTTCCCGGATGGATTTTTGAAATTCTTCAGTGGTCATATCGTTACTTTTTCAAATCTTATCTTTTCTTTTTGGGGAATGAACCCATCGCCACATATCGCCATACGCCCCGAGCCGCAACCATCCATATCACCCGTCCCTCTACGCGCCATCAAACATCCAATCGACCCTCAAACCGGACAACGAAGCAGCATCCGCCAGCAGAACAGCAAGTTCCTCCCACAATCATTCCCCGCCGGCCTTCTTCCGGCCAAACACCGAAATATGCACATACCTCCCCGGATTCAGCCGCAAGTCCTCCAACAGCAGGTTCAGCTGGCGAGCCGACTCTTCCAGGTTCCAATACAGGGAATCTTCCACCAACAACTTGCCCGCGCTGCCTTCCCCGGCATTCAATCCGGCCAGCAAAGCCTGGGTCTGCCCCAAGGTCTCCGACAAGGAACGGACCATGTTCCCGATGCCAGCCTGGGCAATCGTGTCGCTGATGGCCGAAAAATTCTCTATCAGCGTGGAAATCTCGTCCTCGCTTTCATGCAAGGTCCGGCTCAGGCTCTCCACATGGGTCATCGTGGCATTTATCCTCGGCCCGTTATCGGCCAGAATCCTGTCCACACGACCGGTCACGCTTTCCAGATTATTCACCGAAGCCGAAAGCGCCGCCGGATCGATGCCCGACAGAATGGAATCCACCGAACGCAATATGCTCGAAAGCTTCTGTTCCAAAGGTGCCAGCTGCGCCATCAAATCCGGCACCGACTGCCCTTGCATGTAATCGCCCGACTTCATCATCTCCGGGCTGTTTCCCAAATGCAGCACCACGCCCGAACCGCTCATCAGCCCCAAGGACTCGATCGAAGCCACCGTACCTTTATTAATAGGATACTTCTTCAAGACCCCGATGCCGACTTTAATCCTATGGTCGGTATCCGAAACGAATTCAATCTCGCTCACCCGGCCCACCTTCTTCCCATTGACCACTACCGGCCCGGAAATATTGATACCGCCCGCCGTCTCGAAAACCGCATAGAAAGTGTTCTCCTTGGTCAGGATATTGCGCCCTGCCAGAAAGAAGCCCACCCAGACGAACAAGGCGATGATGATAATCGACACCAAGCCTATCTTCCACTCCTTGGTCATATAAACCTTGTTTCCCGAACTCATCCGTTCAAAATTTTAAATAAAACAAACTCCACTTCTACAATACGCCGCAAATACACACCCATTCACCTATCGGACAGACAAATCCATACTACCGCCCCGCTTTGGATTACCGCCCCGCTTTCTCCCGCGCCTTATCCACCGCAATGCTTCTCCCGTCCTCGAACGCCACGATGAAAGCCGAACCGTAACCAGCCTTCTTGGCCTTCTGCAAAGCCTTTTCAATCTGCGAATAGGAAGATGCGGACGAATAATAGTACTTGTACAGCTTGCGCGATGCATCATAAGAGCGGCTCAAATCCGACAATCCATTGAAATTGTAAGGCTTCAGCTCCAATTGGCGGCTCGAAGCCGCAATCTGCACCTTGAACACGATCTTGGACGAAGAAGCCGCATCCGGAGCCGAGCTTTCGGAACGGAACTCCGAATCCCCGGCCTCGACAGACGAAGAACCGAATTCCTTACCCGAAACCGAAGACTCCGAAGAATCGTCCCCACTTGCCAAGGATGCCGCCACCCTGCTGTCAATCCGTTCCTTATACTTTGAAAACGCATCCAGAAGGCATTGTGCCACCTTGTTCTGCCCGGCTTCCGATGCCAAAAACTTCTCCTCGGCCGGATTACTCAAAAAGCCAAGCTCCGTCAAGACTGAAGGCCGGGCCGATTTCCACAACACATACAATCCCCCCTGCTTGATGCCCCTGTTCGGAGAAGACGGAATCCGGCTCTTGTACAGACTCTGCAACTCATCGGCAAAATATATGCTGTTCTCGAAACCGGCATCCTGATGCACGGTAGCCGTCACTACATCCAACCAAGACTGGCTATAGTTGGCTTCATGATTCTGTTCCTGATAAATAACCGCGTTTTCCCGCTGAACTTCCGCCAGATTGGCCGCATCCTTATGCGAACCTCTCAACCAAGTTTCCGTCCCTTTGGCCGAAGGATTATCCACTGCATTGCAATGAATCGACACAAACAAATCCGCATGGTTGTCGTTGGCTATCTGCCCTCTCCTCCACAACTCAATGAAACGGTCATCGCTCCGGGTATAAACCACTTTGACATCAGGATATTTCTCCTGCACCAATTTCCCGAATTTCTTAGACACGGACAAAACGACATCCTTTTCCAGCGTCGTCTTGCCATGACAGCCCGGATCCTTGCCCCCATGCCCGGGATCGATGACCAGGACATCCACCTTGTCGGGTACGACCTGCGCTTGAACCGTCATCGCCACCGCCAGAGAGAAAAAAACAGACAGGAGTATTCTCCAATATCTCATAAGCAACAGTCTTTTAGCTGACTTCCGATTCCGAAAAAAAGTCCGGAAGCCTACGGCATTGAGTATATTGAGGGATTTACGTACTTTTGCCGCTTATGCACAATTGGCAAAAATACGCAAAATTTCGGGCATACGGCATATGGATTACCGGGATATTCTGCATCCTGCTCCATGCATGCAGCTCGTCCCGCCATACGGGAACGAGCAATGCCGCATTCCAGAATGGCATTGCCGCCCCTGTGCAACTGTTCCAGGCCGACAGCAACGACATCGCGCCTTCCATGGCAGGCAACGCGGCCGACAGCCTCCTCAACGACAGCATAGCCTATGCGGGAATAGAGGACGAGGACGCACTCTCCGATACCCTCCCCTCGGATTCGACTTACCAAATTCCGCCAGAAAACATGGACGACGGCACTTGGATCAAACAAAGCTCCACCATCGAAGACATTCTGGATTATACCGCCATCGACTCGGTCTACGTCAATATGAAAACCCGGATCGCGCACCTGTATTCCGAAGCCAAAGTCAATTACACCGGCTTCAACCTGGAAGCCAACTATATGGAAATCAACCTTCCTAAATCCGAAGTCCTGGCCCGCCCCACCAAGGACAGTACCGGTATGGAAATGGGCATTCCCCACTTCGAAGACGGATCCAATGCTTTCGACGCGAAAGAGATTCTCTACAACTTCAACACAGAGAAAGGGATTATCAAAGACGTAATGACCCAGCAGGATGAGATTTACGTGCATGGGAATGTGGTGAAAAAATACGAGAACGATGTCACTTTCATCAAAAACGCCCGTTTCACTTCTTGCGATTTGGAAGTGCCCCATTTCGACCTCCGGGCATTCAAAGCCAAAATCATCCCGGAGAAAAGCATCGTGTTAGGGTCAGCCATGATGTTCATCGAAAATATCCCGACCCCGATTGTGCTGCCATTCGCCGTCCTGCCCAACCAGAAAAAGCGAAGATCCGGCATCATCATCCCCAGTTTCGGCCAAACCCGCCGAGCGGGATTCTTCTTTGAAGGCCTAGGCTTTTACTTGAATATCAACGACTATTTCGACTGGAAAATTGAAGGTGATGTCTATACCAGCGGAAACTGGGAACTCCGGTCCGAATTCCGTTACGCGCTACGATACAAATTCAGCGGAAATTTCAATTTCGGGTATTCCTGGATCTACCAAGGAGAACGGGGGATGCCTGATCGTCCCCACCAGAACGGTCTCAAAATCCAGTGGTCGCATTCCCAAGACTCCAAAGCCCGCCCCAACAGCCGGTTTTCCGCCAATGTGAACTACACCAACAGCACTTACAGCAGCTACTCGAACTCCCTTAACGATTACCTGACCAATACCACCTCGTCCAATATTTCCTACTCGCTCGACTTTGCCCAAAAACTCCATCTTTCGCTCAACGCCGGCGCGGATTACAATACAAA